>NZ_CP072348.1:7500-307500 GCF_018127925.1 Prevotella melaninogenica
AAAAATATTCGTAACTTTGCAACCCAATTATGGACTTAGAAACCCTTAAAATAGATTTGAAGGGTCTGGAAGAAGGTGTAAATCACCTTGAGTTCGACCTGGATGACGCTTACTTTAAGGCAGTTGACGCTCCTGAAGTGAGTCAAGGACGTGTGCATGTATCTCTTGATATTGTGCGCACAGGAGATGATTTCTTTACCCTTGATTTCCATGAGGCAGGTACGGTAATGGTTCCGTGCGATATATGTCTCGACCCAGTAGAGCAGCCAATAGAGACAACACAACGTCTCGAAGTTAAGTTAGGAAAAGAAAACTCAGAAGAGGACGACCTTGTGACGGTGGCCGAGGACGAAGGAATACTCGATGTTGCATGGTACCTCTACGAATTCATAGCTCTCGCAATCCCTATCAAGCATGTGCATGCACCTGGAAAATGCAACCCTGCTATGGTACGAGCTCTTGAGGAGTATTCTGCCGCCCGAAGCGGTGAGGAAGACGAGCAGGCGATGGATCCGCGCTGGGAAGCTCTATTAAAATTGAAAAAATAAAATATTAAACGTTTAAAGAATTATGGCACATCCAAAAAGAAGACAGTCAAAGACTCGTACACTCAAGAGAAGAACTCACGATAAGGCAGTAGCTCCTACATTGGCTTTATGCCCTAACTGTGGTGCTTATTATGTTTATCACACAGTTTGCCCAACTTGTGGTAACTATCGTGGTAAGGTTGCTGTCGTAAAGGAAACAGCTGAGTAAACATGAGTAAGATTAATGCGATTATAACAGGTGTCGCAGGTTATGTGCCAGACTATGTCCTCAACAATGAGGAATTGTCTCGCATGGTTGATACTAATGATGAGTGGATTACCACTCGTACCGGTATCAAGGAACGTCGAATCCTCACCGAAGAGGGACTCGGTACTTCCTATATGGCCCGCAAGGCAGCAAAGCTCCTGATGACAAAGACAGGTGCTGATCCAGACAGTATTGATGCTGTTGTTGTTGCTACAACGACTCCTGACTATCCGCATCCTTCAACAGCTTCTATCGTATTAGGAAAGTTAGGATTGAAGAATGCCTTCGCATTTGACTTAGCTGCTGCATGTTGTGGCTTCATGTATGCACTCGATGTTGCCTGCAATATGATTCAAAGTGGTCGTCACAAGCGTATCATTGTTATCGGTGCTGATAAGATGTCAGCTATTACTGATTATCGTGATCGCGCAACTTGTCCACTTTTCGGTGATGGTGCAGGTGCTGTGATGTTAGAGGGTACAACCGAGGAAGGCGTTGGTATGATTGATTCTTATCATCGCACAGACGGTAAGGGACTTCCATTCCTCCATATTAAGGCAGGTGGTTCTGTATGTCCTTCTTCAAGTTTTACAGTTGATCATCGTTTGCATTACACTTACCAAGAGGGACGCACCGTCTTCCGTTATGCTGTTACAGCGATGGGTGACGACTGTGCTGCACTATTGGAGCGCAATGGCTTGACCCAAGATGATGTTGATTATGTAGTTTGTCATCAGGCAAACCTTCGTATCATTGAGGCTGTTGCAAAACGCATTGGAGTTCCAATGGAGAAGGTATTGGTTAATATTCAGCGTTATGGTAATACCAGTGCTGCTTGTATGCCACTTGTTCTTTGGGATTACGAGTCACAGCTGAAGAAGGGTGATAATATTATTTTCACCGGCTTTGGTGCAGGTTTCGTTAATGGCGCATCTTACTTTAAGTGGGCTTACGACGGTGACGCTGCTGCGGTTAAGAAATAAAGACTTTAAGTCATCATATAAAAAAGCGCATCTTTCTTTTCTTATAAGATAGGTGCGTTTTTTCGTTAAAGGGATTAGGAGAGTAGCATGGTAGGACTTCTCCACCTCTCCTTTCTCCTCTTATAATTATAACAGAACTTTTCAAACATTCCTTCCTGTGGGAGGAAATAGTGGATGAATAGATTATATGCATAAAGCTGGATTTGTAAATATCGTTGGTAATCCGAATGTCGGAAAGAGTACGCTGATGAATCAACTCGTCGGTGAGAAACTCAGTATTGCCACGTTTAAGGCACAGACAACGCGCCATCGTATTATGGGAATTGTCAATACAGAGGATACCCAGATAGTATTTTCAGACACACCAGGTGTACTGAAACCAAACTATAAGATGCAGGAGATGATGCTCCAGTTCTCTGAATCAGCTTTGGCAGATGCCGATATCTTGCTTTATGTAACAGATGTTGTTGAAGACCCAGAGAAGAATATGGACTTCTTGGAGAAGGTTTCTAAGATGTCAATTCCTGTCATCCTTCTGATTAATAAGATTGATGAGAGCGATCAGAAGACACTTGGTAAGCTCGTAACAAAGTGGCATGGATTGTTGCCTAATGCAGAGATACTCCCTATTTCAGCTAAGAATAAGTTTGGAGTAGATATTCTTTTAAAGCGTGTTCACGAACTATTGCCAGAAAGTCCAGCTTTCTTTGATAAAGACCAGTTGACAGATAAGCCAGCTAAGTTCTTCGTATCAGAGATTATTCGTGAGAAGATTCTGCGCTATTATGATAAGGAAATCCCTTATTCTGTTGAGGTTGTTGTTGAACGTTTCAAGGAAGATGATCGTCAGATTCACATCAGTGCTATCATTTATGTGGAACGTAGTAGCCAGAAAGGAATTATTATTGGCCATCAGGGTATGGCACTTAAGAAGGTGTCTACCGAAGCGCGTAAGAGCTTGGAGCGTTTCTTCGATAAGAAGATCTTCCTTGAGACTTTCGTGAAAGTGGATAAGGACTGGCGCAACTCACAGAAGGAATTGAAACACTTTGGTTATAGTCCAGAGTAGGGGGGACCTCCCCCAGCCCCTCCAAAGGAGGGGAGAGCCTAACGGGATAGGCTGGGGAGAGATTTTATTAGCCTTATTGGGCTAATAAGGCTAATAAGGCTCATTGGGCTAATACAAAGCTAATAGCTTCCTTGATAATAAGAAAACAAATCGCCCTGACTGCTTAGTAGGGCACACTCTCGCACAATGCGAGGGCTGGGGAATGGTCATCCTCGGCAAATATTCATCGGATGCCTGACCACATCTGGCGCCTTTTCATAATTTCGTAACAGTGTTAGCACTGAATTATGAGGAGGGAAAAGACCAATATTAATGGCAAATTTAGTAGCTATTGTGGGACGCCCAAACGTAGGTAAGTCCACACTTTTCAATCGATTAACTCAGACACGTCATGCGATTGTGAGCGATACTGCAGGTACAACACGCGACCGTCAGTATGGTAAGTGTCAGTGGAACGGACGCGAATTTTCTATTGTTGACACTGGTGGATGGGTTGTTAAATCAGACGATATTTTTGAAGATGCAATCCGCAAGCAGGTGCTTGTGGCAACGGAAGAGGCTGACCTCGTTCTCTTTGTTGTTGATACTGAAACGGGTATTACCGACTGGGATGAGGACGTCGCATTGATTCTTCGTCGCACTAAGCTCCCTGTACTCCTTGTTGCGAATAAGGTTGACAACAGCGGTGAGTATTATCAGGCAGCAGAGTTTTATAAACTCGGTTTGGGAGAGCCTATCTGTATTAGTGCTGCTACTGGTGGTGGAACAGGTGATTTGCTTGATATTCTGCTTGAGAACTTGAAGGATGTACCAGAGGAGGCAGTTGATCAGGATATCCCTCGTTTTGCAGTCGTAGGTCGTCCTAACGCTGGTAAGTCAAGTATTATCAATGCCTTCATTGGTGAGGACCGTAATATTGTGACCGAGATTGCAGGTACAACGCGTGATAGTATCTATACTCGCTATACGAAGTTTGGTTTTGATTTCTATCTTGTTGATACTGCTGGTATCCGTCGTAAGAACAAGGTGAGCGAAGACTTGGAGTTCTATAGCGTAATGCGTTCTATCCGAAGCATTGAGAACTCTGATGTTTGTATTCTTATGTTGGATGCAACACGTGGTATCGAGGCGCAGGATATGAATATCTTCCAGCTCATACAGCGTAATAATAAGAGTCTTGTTGTCGTTGTGAACAAGTGGGATTTGGTTGAAGACAAGAACCAGAAGGTTATTGATACCTTTGAGAATGCTATTCGTAAGCGTATGGCTCCGTTTGTTGATTTCCCAATCATTTTTGCTTCTGCACTGACCAAGCAGCGTATCTTTAAGGTTTTGGAAACAGCGAAAGAGGTTTATCAGAACCGCACAATACATATTGGTACAACGAAGTTGAATGAGGTTATGCTCCCTATAATTGAGGCAACACCACCACAGTCAGTGAAGGGTAAGTACATCAAGATTAAGTATTGCTCACAGCTTCCAAACACACAGATTCCTTCTTTCGTGTTCTATGCGAATCTGCCACAGTATGTTAAGGAGCAGTATCGTCGTTTCTTGGAGAACAAGATACGTGAGAACTGGAACCTACATGGCTGTCCAATCAATATATTCATTCGTCAGAAGTAGTCGTAGGAGGTATGCCTATGAAGAGAATAATGTTTCCCCTTCTTTTTGCTTTGCCATTTTTATTGATGGCTTGCAGTAAGAAAAAGGAGGTAGACCAAGGAGAGTTGGCTGGTCGTGCAGCCAAACTCTACTACGAACAACTGTTGAAAGATCAGTATGAAGCCTTTTTAGGAGGTGAGAATCGTTCTGAGAAGTTGCCTGATATTTATCGAAAACAACTCTTGACAAACCTCCGTCAGTTTGTTGAACAACAGAAGGAAGAACATAATGGAATAGACTCCGTTTCTTATGTTTCGTCTGTTTTCTCAGAGAAAGACAGCACAGCCAGTGCTTTTCTGCTGTTTCATTATGGCGACAGAACAGCGAAACAGGTAGTTGTCCCGATGTTGAAGAAAAAAGGAGTATGGATCATGCGATAAGCCTTCAAAATAGGCAAACATCCTCCTAATATAAAAATCCAATTAGCCAAACTTTTCTTTCGATAAGGGCATATTTGAAGGGACAATGACATATTTGTCAAAAGCATAAGATAAAAGAAACAGAATAACCAATAATAACATATTCCTCTAAGAACAACCAATAAAAAGTAGGGACAGACTCTCTCGTCTGTCCCTACTTCCATATATTATCTCGTTACCAGCTTCCCTCTTTTTCATCACCAACTAACACCATCTAGTTTCCATCCCCCTCTAGCAAACTGCGCATTTCACTCCCCTCCCTATGGGGGAGGGGTCGGGGGAGGGGCCAGTTGGGTCGGTTGGTCTGGTTGGTCCAGTTTGGCCTTTTATCCCGCCTCTGGTCCTCCTCCTTCCTTCTCTTTCTTTTCTTTTTCCTCTTTTCCTTTCACTTTCTTCCTTGTCGGATTATCCACGTCCACCTGCAGCTCTTTCAAAGCTTTACGCACTGGCTCCTTCCAGGTCAAGGTCAGCTTCGGAGTCTTAAGGCTCTTTGCCGAAACATCTTTCTCGTTCTCCTCCATCTTTGAAGGCACGTTGACGCGCAGCGAAAAGATGTCGCCAAGGTCTAAGCCTGTTCCCATGCGGGCACACTCAAGGATAAGATTGCGCAGCGTGATGATAACGTTCCTTGCATCACCCTCACTCAACGATGTCTCACGAACAATACGTTCCAATATCATTTCGGGCGAGAGCTTCTGCTGACCTTTCGGCACAGCGATATACACCGTCTTACCCTTCATCTTTCCCATGGTCGCCTTACGAGACGTTACTTTAAATTCAATCATCTTTAGTTTAGATTTTAATTAATAATTAGGTTAAATATCAACATCATTTTGATGCCTTTTTCATGTTTTTTATACCCAGCAGTTGGGTCGTCTTATACCCAGCTGCTGGGTAGCATCATACCCAGCGGTTGGGTAGACTCCTACCCAGCAGCTGGGTACGAGAGGACTTATTCGCTGGGTACGATTATGGGTATTCGTTGGGTACAAAAAGTAATTAATAAGTATCCGCAAGCCTACCACTCGTGAAAGGACGGATGTCCTCTTCTGTCCATACAGTGTGGATAGCTTAATACCATATAATTTCCTACTTTTATCATCCAACTAACTTTTATTTAATCAATCCATTTCTATTCCTTATATGAAGACATCACACTTCATTATATGAAGACCGTTGTCTTGATATAAGGAAGACCTGAGCCTTCATATAATGAACACAAATACCATCTAACTTAGAATGGGCGGTATTCGTCTTCTGTACTGGAATGGAAGATTTTGAAACCACAAGCACGAGAGCCAAGGATATTTGAAGCCAATATAAAATTCTTATTAACACGAAGATTAGTAGCACCGGTAGCTGATACTTGTGATTCACTACCCCAAAAGAACCCTGTATCCCCTAAAGCATCTAAAGCTCCCAGAAAATAAGCTCCTAAAGTAGGAAGGAAGAAGTATTCATTAATATTAACAGGTCTTCCCTCTGGAATGGTAACGCCATAATCACTACTTTTATATAAAAGACTGTTAGTTGTGTAATTATTACCATCTGGAGCTTCATCTTTTAACTGCTGAATAGTTTTACCTTTATCACGTGCAATGATACTTTGCTTCTTAATCCACATACCACCTTTGTACAAGTGTCCCATTGTTGCCCAAAGTATATCTTCCCAATGAGGATCTCCCTCTTTTGCATACCAAAAAGCCTCATTTGTGTTAAATGTATTTACTGCAGAATGGCTTGAACTGTTTCCATCATTAAAATCGCGTAAACCATGTGCTGAAACAGAATTTGTACTTTGTGGTGCATCAGTAGCATTACTCTCACCATTTAATACAGTTTGTGTAGGATTAGTGCCACCCCACTCGTAACCAGCCCAGTAATGTTGTTGAGCATCCCATTCGAAGTAGTCATTAGCAGGATATACCTTAATATCTAAATCAGCCCTTACAGGTGTATTCTTACCTGCATCAAAAGTTACAGAAGAATATGTCCTCTTTATTGTTCCTGAAACATTAGTTGCAGCATCATGGAGAGTATACTCTATCGTTACGTTGTTGTAAGTACCTGGTTTAACAACCATTGTGGCTGCATTCTTTGTGTAAGTAGAAACTTGAGGAATAGAGAAGTTGCTTAAGTTTAATTCTACACTATTTGAAGTACCTGTTGGGTTGCTCAAAGTGCCATCATCTGCTAAATCAAATGTTCCTGCTAAATGATCAGATGGATTGGAAGTTGAAATACGAATCTTCTGAATCACTCCTCCTATTTTCCCTTGTGTGTTATATGGCATAAAGGTTACATATGCTGCCTTGTGATTCAGTGTGAAGTTATACGAACCACTGCCCGTTGCATCTGCTACACCGAAGTCGCCATCGTCTGCTATATGGGCGGCATCGTTTGGTATAGTCTGGGTCTGCGAAGCCTTGATAGTTACCTTGTTCTTTGAGCCGCTCTTACCTGTATAGCGGACCTTGTGTGTGGTACCAGTATAGCTTCCATTTACCCAGAATTTCGCCTTGTCGGTAGTTGTGCTGCCAGGTACGGCTGCAATGCGACTGCTGATGTCGTCGGAAGCACTCTGATTGTAGTTCCCGTTGTCGTCCTTTACCCAAATCTTATCGCTTGCTGTCCAATAAAAATCAAGACCGCTGCCCGTATATTTCGCTGAGGTACGGGTTGCAGGCTCTGTTTCTGATGAGAATACGGTTCCTGTCTTTGGTGTATCCTTGCCTGCTCTTTCGTCTGTGGCTGTGTCGTCGTTGGCGCAGCTGCCCAATACGAGTGCTGCAAGTAATAGACCGCCGAAATAAAAACTTTTCTTGTTCATTGTTTGTTCTTTTTTAATTTAGTTTGTTACTTGCGGAGTTGACCAGCTTACCACCAGTTAGATTCTCCACCTTGCTTCTCGTCTTCGAGGCTTTCCTCTTCAGTAAATGTACTTACTTTTGCGTTCAGTCCTCCCGTGTCGCCAGCGTGGGCATGACCGCTACCGCCGCCTCCAGGATTGTTGAACGAGGTTTGCATAAACCCTTCGTTTTCGACTTTCAGAAATGAGCACGAAGGTGCTTGATAGTCCTTTCTTTCTTTTGTTTTCATCATCTTTTTGATTTGATTAAAAATAGTTGTTATCTACTCTCTATGTGGCTTCTTTTCGTCACCTTTTATATTATAAACATCCTGATAACCTTATCATCTATCCCTCTTAACCAGCTACACGTTCTCTCTCTACAGGCAGACAGCACCTTACTACTGCCTGCCCGAGAAATCAACGAGAGAAAACAAACTATTATTAGAGAATTACAATTATCTTTTGCGATAAAATCAGTGCTTAAAACGTCCTTATTTTGCCTTTTATACAGCTGGGGAAAAGACACAAAAAAGAACAAAGGAAACTTACGGAAAGTCCTTTGTTTACTAGGGTGCACACCGCGCTTCGCGCGCGCGTATGCGTGAAAGAAAATAAGGGTAGTTACGCCTGCTCTACTAGAGAGAGAGAGAGAGAGAGAGAGAGAGAGAGAGAGAGTACAAAATTATTTGGAACTACCAAATAATTTACCATCTTTTTCTTATCTTTTTTTGTTAAAGAATCAAATGTACGAACTACTACACCTATACCTTTATTATATAGGGCAACGTACTGTGTAATATTATGATTCTTTATACTTCTCATCTACTGTTTTTAACAAGTTGGCGGCAAAGGTAAGGAGAAAAGAGCGAATAACCAAATAAATATAGGAAAAAGAAACCTCCTCTCCTTGGCCTCTCTCTGAGTTGAGAGAGGATATAGAGAGCGTTATCTGCCTGATGAGTAGATATTATTCTGTCAATTCTATACTCTTCACTTTCTTAAAGAGTTCAGAAGCAAAGACGAGGTCGTTTAGCTTTTGGTTTTTGGAGGTGATGACAGAGTCTTTGTCGCCTTGCCATTCTTTTCTGCCATCTGCAATGAAGACGATATTCTCACCAATACCCAAGACGGAGTTCATATCATGAGTGTTGATGATGGTAGTCATGTTGAACTCACGCGTGATACTCGTCAAAAGTTCGTCTATGACCAGTGAGGTCTTTGGGTCCAGTCCAGAGTTTGGCTCGTCGCAGAAAAGATATTTCGGATTCATAACGATGGCTCTTGCAATAGCAACACGCTTCTGCATACCACCCGAAATCTCACCCGGGAACTTCTCTTCAGCGCCAGTCAGGTTCACACGGTCAAGACATTCCATAGCTCTTTTGTCACGTTCCTGTGCGGTCATGTCCGAGAACATATCTAATGGGAAACGTACGTTTTCCAGTACGGTGAGCGAGTCGAAGAGGGCTGCCCCTTGAAAAATCATACCCATCTCACGACGCATGAGAATCTGGTCTTTCTTTGTCATGTTGACAAAGTTACGTCCGTCATAAAGTACTTCACCCTTGGTAGGGTCAAGCAGTCCAGTGAGCGAACGCATGAGAACGGTCTTACCAGCACCACTCTGTCCGATGATGAGGTTTGTTTTTCCGTCTTCAAAAACGATGTTTATATCCTTCAGCACTTCCTTGTCGCCGAATGATTTGAATAGATGTTTTACTTCAATCATAGAGCCTCCCCCGACCCCCTCCGAAGGGAGGGGAGCCCAATCTGCTTACTTGTGGGGGAAGATGGGCTTATTAATTAGTTTGTATTAACTTTCAGGAGTTGATTTGTTCTCTCTAATCTCCCCTCCTTTGGAGGGGTTGGGGGCGGTTTAACTCAACATCTGTGTGAGGAAAACGTCACTGAAGAGAATCAGTACGCTTGAACAGACTACAGCATCTGTAGATGCTTTACCGACTTCAACACTTCCACCCTTCACCGTGTAGCCCATATAAGACGATACACTTGAAATGATAAAGGCAAAGAAGAATCCCTTGATGATACTCATCCACATAAACCACGGATTGAAATCATGTTGCAAACCAGCAGTCAAATCTACTGGTGTGATGATATGTGCAAGGTAGGCTGTGGCGTATGCTCCAATGATACCTGTTGCTGCAGAAAAGATGACAAGGAATGGCATGATTGTGATGAGTCCCATAATCTTTGGTAAGATGAGGTAGCTGGCAGAGTTGATACCCATAATCTCTAAGGCATCTATCTGCTGCGTCACACGCATGGTTCCTAACTCTGAAGCAATGTTTGACCCAACCTTACCTGATAGAATCAGACACATGATACTGCTGGAGAACTCCAAAAGCATAATTTCTCTCGTCACATAACCCGACACCCAATGTGGCATCCAAGGGCTCTGCACGTTAAGTTTAATCTGTATACATATAACTGCTCCAATAAAGAAAGAGATGAGTAATACGATACCGATTGAGTCAACACCCAACTGGGACATCTCTTTAACATATCGCTTTAGGAACATTCTCATTCGTTCAGGACGACTGAATGAGCGTCCCATTAATATAAGATAATTACCGAATGTTGTCAGCCATTTGAATAAAAGCATGTTCTTTCTATTTGATGTTCAAAATGCAAATTTAACCAAAATATCACAGAAAGAGAAAAGAAAGACATTAATTAATAGTCATGAAGGCTACTTTCGCTTTCTGTAAATAGTATCTTTGTCATTATTGTATATTTCTTTTAGGATTATATTTGTATCTTTGTGCGTGACAAACTATGAGTTGAAGGCTATGAAAAGTAATCCTGCAATATATGTGGAAGGGGTAGGTTGGCGTCGTGAGCGTGTGGCCTCGCTGCTACGGAGGCTTAAAGGGCATGACTATCAAGGACGGTGTATCTATATGATAACGCTTTGTACGGAAGGAAGGCAGCCACTGTTGGGTAGGCTTATGCGAAGGACAGCAGCTGTAGCATCCGCCTATATAGAACCAACGGAGCTGGGGAGTGAGGTCGAGCGTTGTTGGAGAGAGATTCCTAAGCATTATCCAGAGGTGAGTGTGCTTGCCTTTCAGGTTATGCCGGACCATATACACGGCATCCTCTTTGTGACACATGAGATGGCTGTACACTTGGGGAAGGTTATCAATGGGTTCAAGGTAGGCTGTAATCGGGCGTATCGGCGGTTGGAGTTGGGGAGTTCTGCGGCAATGCCTCAGAAGCAAGAACAGGAGGAAAGAATAGGAAGGCAGAGGCTGGCTGGCTGCGGAGAAGGGGCGAAACAGCGAGGCTGCAAGCACCCAGAGCATGGCATGCTCTTTGCGCCGGGCTATCATGACAGCGTGCTAAGGGGGAAGGGACAGCTGGAGAATATGTTCAGATATATTGCTGATAACCCACGACGGCTGGCGATGAAGCGGGATAATCCGCAACTCTTTCGTGTCGTGAATAGTTTGAAGGTGGGTGAAAGAACTTTCTCTGCTATAGGAAATCAATGGTTACTGGAGCACCCAATAAGACTGCAGGTGCGTTGTCATAATAATAAGGCACCAGAGAATCTGCGCCTTATAGCCTTGCAAAAGGAATACTTCCTTGCACGAGGACGAGAGGGAGGAGTACTTGTTAGCCCCTGTATATCGGCTGGGGAAAAAGAAATAGCACGTGCAGCATTGGAGGAGAAACTCCCACTCATCGTCTTGTTAGAAAACGGTTTCCCGCCTCTCTATAAACCGCCTGGGCAGTACTTTGATGCTTGTTGTGAAGGGCGACTCCTTATGTTAGCTCCATGGGCATATCATTACGAACGCAGGACTATTTCGCGAGATCAGTGTCAAGCTCTTAATTCAATGTCGGCAGCACTTAGCAATGAAGTATGGACGACGGCATTCGAGCAGGAGCTGTTAAGATATACTTCTGGCGAAGAATAAGGAATAGCCACCAAGTAAACAGGGCAGAGAACCTTCGTGAGAATGTCTTTTAATAGAAGCGTACACACGTAGCTATACACTTATCTGTATTGTTCTTTTGTTTCTTTTCACGTCTTTATGATTGCTATCTGCTTTTTATTTCGTAATTTTGCAGCGATAGCTTAAAAGAGAAAACTATGTCAGAATCAGATAATATTGTTGTGCGCCCAGAAGGCGAGGGAAGTATTCTTCGTACAGATAAACTGGTGAAGCGATACGGAAAGCGTACGGTAGCCAATGGTGTGAGCATCAATGTGAAGCAGGGTGAGATTGTGGGACTGCTCGGACCAAATGGTGCAGGAAAAACTACGTCGTTTTATATGACAACGGGATTGGTGGTTCCTAATGAGGGACATGTATATATTGACGATCAGGAAATTACCAACTTCCCTGTTTATAAGCGTGCTCGTGCAGGTATTGGCTATCTTCCACAGGAGGCGAGTGTCTTCCGTAAGATGAGTGTGGAAGATAATATTATGAGTGTCTTGGAGATGACAAAGCTGTCAAAGCAGGAGCGCATTGATAAGATGGAGAGTCTGATTCGCGAATTCCGATTAGAGAAGGTACGTAAGAATCTTGGAGACCGTCTTTCTGGTGGTGAGCGTCGTCGTTGTGAGATTGCTCGTTGTTTGGCTATCGATCCAAAGTTTATCATGCTTGATGAACCTTTTGCGGGCGTAGACCCTATTGCTGTAGAGGATATTCAGCACATCGTTTGGCGTTTGAAGTTCCGTAATATTGGTATTCTTATTACCGATCACAATGTACATGAGACGTTGAATATTACCGATCGCGCCTATCTCCTTTTTGAGGGACGCATCCTCTTTAAGGGTACTCCAGAAGAGTTGGCAGCCAATAAGATTGTGAAGGAGAAATACCTCGGTACAGATTTCGTTCTTCAGAAGAAAGACTTCCAGTTGCTCGATCAGCGTAAACGTGCGCAGGAAGAGGCGAATGGTTTATAAGAGGAATATATCCTCTCTTTTAGATAGGCTATATTAGCCGTCAGAAAGGCGCAAAGATAAAGTATTCTTTGCGCCTTTGTTTATGCAAGAGTAAGTAAGTTGCGAATTATTTTCATGAAGAAAAATATTTTTTTTCATGAAAAGAAATATTTTTCTTCACGACCATAAATATTTATTTTCATGGAAATAATTCGAGAAAGGAGCTTTTCAGATATAAAGGGTAAGTGCAAAATAAAAAGCTACTTACAGTAAAAATCAATATAAGAGTTTGTTGTAAGTAGCTTTGTTTATTAAAAGTTAACCCCTATTGTAGACTTCTTTAGCCAATTATCTTGGTTAAAAAAACAAATTTCCACTTATATATTATAAGGTTATGCGATTTTTTAAGTATCTTTGCACTTCAAAGTCTATAAGGGGTAATTGCGCCCTCTTGTGAACTTATACTTTTGATAAATAATAATAAACATAAATATATAACATCAAAGATGAAAATTTCATTTGAGAATCCCGACAAAGTGAATGGCTTGATGACCATCACTGTTGAGGAAGCTGATTACAAGGATGAGGTAGAGAAAACTCTCAAGGATTATCGCAAGCGTGCCAACGTTCCTGGTTTCCGTCAGGGTCAGGTGCCTGTAGGTCTGATTAAGCGTCAGTATGGTCCACAGGTAAAGATGGATGCTATCAATAAGATTCTTGGTGAGAGCCTCCAGAAATATATCGCTGATAACAAGATTCAGATGTTGGGTCAGCCAATGGGTTCTGAGTCTCAAGAGGCAGTAGACTTGGAGAAACCAGCTCCTTACGAGTTCAAGTTTGATATTGCTGTTGCTCCAGAGTTCAAGATTGAACTGAATGGTAAGAACAAGATTGACTACTACGAGATTGCTGTTGATGATAAGTTGATCGATCAGCAGGTTGAGATGTTCCAGAGCCGTTCTGGTCACTATGAGCAGGCTGAGGTGTTCGATCCAGAGCAGCGTGACTTGTTGAAGGGTGACCTCCGTGAGTTGGATGAGAATGGAAATACACTCGAGGGTGGTATCACCGTTGAGGGTGCATCATTGATGCCACAGTATATCAAGGTTGAGGATCAGAAGAAACTCTTCGATGGTGCTAAGCTTGGTGACATCATTATCTTTAACCCAACAGCAGCTTACCCTGATAATGATATCGAGGTTTCTTCACTCTTGAAGATTAAGAAGGAGGAGGTTGCTGAGCACAAGGGTAACTTCTCTTATCAGATTACAGAGATTTCACGCTTCGTTAAGGCTGAGAACAACGCTGAGCTTTGGAAGAGTGTTTATGGTGAGGATGCTGATATCAAGGATGAGGCTGCTTTTCGTAAGGCTATCGCTGACGGTTTGACAGAGCAGTTGAAGGGCGATTCTAACTACAAGTTCATTCAGGATCTCCGCGCTTACTGCGAGAAGAAGGTAGGTGATTTGACTTATCCAGACGCTATCTTGAAGCGCATCATGTTGGCAAACAACCAGGATAAGGGTGAGGAGTTCGTAGAGAAGAACTATGCACAGAGCATCAAGGAGTTGACATGGCACTTGATTAAGGAGCAGTTGGCTAAGGATCACAACATCAAGGTTGATGATAATGATGTTCGTGAGAGCGCTCGCCAGATGGCACGTGCACAGTTTGCTCAGTATGGTATGACCAACGTACCAGAGGATTACTTGAATGGTTATGCTGATGAGATGCTGAAGAAGCGTGAGAATGTAGATTCATTCGTTGAGGCAGCTCTCGACCGTAAGCTTGCTGAGGCTATCAAGGAGGTTGTTAAATTGAACGTTAAGACAGTAAGTCTTGAGGAATTCAACAAACTTGTAAGCGAGTAATATTTTTAGAAAAATCTTCCTTTATATATAGAGGTTATCGATTTTTTTGCTTATCTTTGCTTTAGATATGCAGGCAGGTGTCGCACTGAGTGGCATGGTGTTTGTATTAATGACAATGATAAGGGAGGTCGATAACCTCTATTTTTTGTCATATATAAATTATAAGAAAGGAAAACAATGAACGATTTTAGAAGGTATGCTACAGGGCATCTTGGGATGAATGGTATGGTGCTTGATGACGTGATGAGAGCACAGGCGCAGTATCTTAACCCATATATCCTTGAGGAGCGTCAGTTGAATGTGACTCAGATGGATGTCTTCTCACGTCTGATGATGGAGAGAATCATCTTCCTCGGTACTCAGGTGGATGACTATTCAGCCAATACAATTCAGGCACAGCTGCTTTACTTGGACTCTGTTGACCCAGGTAAGGATATATCTATTTATATTAACTCTCCTGGTGGAAGCGTTACTGCGGGCTTAGGTATCTATGATACCATGCAATTTATCTCCAGTGACGTTGCTACACTCTGCACAGGTATGGCTGCATCTATGGCTGCCGTATTGCTCGTTGCGGGTAAGGAGGGCAAGCGTTCTGCCTTGAAACATAGTCGTGTGATGATTCACCAGCCACTCGGTGGTGTGCAAGGTCAGGCATCTGACATTGAGATTGAGGCACGTGAGATTCAGAAGTTCAAGAAAGAACTCTATACCATCATCAGCGAACATTCTCATCAACCATTCGAAAAGGTTTGGAATGACAGTGATCGTAACTACTGGATGACTTCAGAAGAGGCTAAGGAGTACGGTATGATTGATGAGGTTTTGATGAGAAAACCAGTAAGTAACGCTTCAGAAGAAGTAAAGTAAAGGATAAAAATGCCCCAAAAGAAATGTAGTTTTTGTGGTCGGGGTGAGAAGGAAGTAAAACTCCTTATCACAGGCTTGAACGGCTATATCTGTGAGGAATGTGCACAGCAGGCTTATAATATCGTCATGCAGACAGGTGCATTGGCACAGGGTCAGAGTGGCGATGGTGAGGCTTTCAAACTCAAGAAGGTTCCTAAACCAAAGGAAATTAAGCAGTATCTTGACGAATATATCATTGGTCAGGATGAGGCAAAACGCTATCTTGCTGTGGCTGTTTATAACCATTATAAGCGTTTACAACAGCCAAAGGACGATGATGGTGTAGAGATTGAGAAGAGCAATATCATCATGGTTGGCTCTACGGGTACGGGTAAGACATTGCTTGCTCGCACCATAGCTAAACTCCTTGATGTGCCTTTCACGATTGTTGATGCAACCGTATTCACAGAAGCTGGATACGTAGGCGAGGACGTTGAGAGTATCCTCTCACGTCTTTTGCAGGTTGCCAATTATGACGTGCCAGCAGCTGAGCGTGGTATTGTCTTTATCGACGAGATTGATAAGATTGCACGTAAGAGCGATAATCCAAGCATCACCCGTGATGTAAGCGGTGAGGGTGTACAGCAGGGTTTACTGAAACTCTTGGAGGGAACAATGGTTAACGTACCGCCAAAGGGTGGTCGTAAGCATCCTGATCAAGATTACATTCACGTTGATACTCGCAACATCCTTTTCATCTGTGGTGGTGCATTCGATGGTATCGAGCGTAAGATAGCACAGCGAATGAATACGCACACAGTTGGTTACAACTCTGTGCAGAACGTTGCGAAGATAGATAAGAACGACTTGATGAAGTATGTCCTTCCTCAAGACTTGAAGTCATTCGGTCTTATTCCTGAGATTATTGGTCGTTTACCAGTGCTTACCTATCTTAATCCGCTTGACCGTGAGGCATTGCGTAAGATTCTTGTTGAGCCTAAGAACTCTATCGTGAAGCAGTATATTAAGTTGTTCAAGATGGATGGCATTGAGCTAACTTTCAGTGAAGCAGCACTTGATTACATCGTAGATAAGGGTGTAGAGTATAAGCTTGGAGCCCGTGGATTGCGTTCAATCGTTGAGGCTGTGATGATGGATGCTATGTTCGACGTACCTTCACGACGCATAAAGTCATTTGAGGTGACGGAAGAATACGTTCGTCAACAACTTGATAAGGCTCATATTCAGAAATCGAATACAGTCTCATAAAACCTATATATACAGCCTACTGATGTGAAGAACCCTTCGCGTCAGTAGGCTGTGTAATTTCTACAGAAACCGTAAAGGATCGGAATATACCCAGCTATTAACATGACACAAGAAGTCAATCTTACCGAAAAACTAAAACACTATTTTGGCTTTGATAAATTCAAAGGCGACCAGGAGGCTATTATCCGTAATCTTCTTGACGGACACGATACTTTCGTACTGATGCCTACAGGTGGTGGAAAGAGTCTTTGCTATCAACTTCCTTCATTGATTATGGAGGGAACGGCGATTGTCGTTTCTCCGCTCATTGCATTGATGAAGAACCAAGTAGACGTCATCAATGGAATCAGCGAGGAGGATGGTGTAGCACATTATCTCAACTCTTCCTTGAAGAAAGCTGAAATCGATCAGGTACGTGCAGACATCGTTTCTGGTCGTACAAAACTGCTCTACGTTGCTCCAGAGTCCTTGAACAAGGAAGAGAATATAGAGTTCTTGAAGTCAGTAAAGATTAGTTTCTACGCCATTGATGAGGCACATTGTATCTCGGAGTGGGGACATGATTTCCGCCCAGAGTACCGTAAGATTCGTTGTGCTATCGAAACGATTGGTACTGCGCCAGTTATTGCTTTGACAGCAACGGCTACCGATAAGGTGCGTACGGACATTGTGCGTAGCTTAGGTATTGAGGATTGTGCCGAGTTCAAAAGTTCTTTCAATCGTCCAAACCTTTATTATGAGGTACGTCCGAAGAAGAGTGATGACGATACGAATAAGCAGATCATCAAGTTCATCAAGCAGCATACAGGTAAGAGTGGTATTATCTATTGTCTTTCGCGTAAGAAGGTGGAGGAGTTGGCTGCTATCTTGCAAGCTAATGATATCAAGGCAGCTCCTTATCATGCAGGACTTGATTCTGAGACACGCTCTAAGACGCAGGACGACTTCCTCATGGAAGAGTTGGATATTATTGTGGCAACCATAGCCTTTGGTATGGGTATTGACAAGCCAGATGTACGCTTTGTTATACATTATGATATCCCGAAGAGTCTTGAAGGCTATTATCAGGAAACAGGACGAGCAGGGCGCGATGGCGAGGAAGGTATCTGTGTTGTGTTCTATTCTAAGAAAGACCTTAATAAACTGGAGAAGTTTATGGAGGGAAAGCCTGTTGCAGAACAAGATATCGGGCGTCAGTTGTTGCAAGAGACAGAAGCTTATGCAGAATCATCTGTCTGCCGTCGGAAGATGTTGTTACATTACTTTGGTGAGGACTATCCAAAGTGTAACTGTGCTATGTGTGATAACTGTCTTCATCCAAAGACGAAGATTGAAGCACAGAAGCAACTTCTTATTATCCTTCAAGCAGTGAAAACGTTGAAGGAGAATTTCCGTCAAGAGTATGTTATCGACTTCGTACGTGGCAGAGCTACCGACGATCAGAAAGATCATAAGCATGATGAGTTAGACGATTTCGGCGAGGGCGAAGATGAGAATCCAAAGATTTGGAACCCAGTAGTACGCCAAGCACTCTTAGCAGGTTATCTTAAGAAGGATGTAGAGAACTACGGTTTGTTAAAGTTGACCTCTGCAGGTAAACGTTTCTTAAAGTCGCCAGAGTCGTTTATGATAGTCATGGATACCGAATTTAAGGAGGAGGACGAGGATGATGAGCCAATGATGGGTACAGCGGTCCTTGATCCAGAACTCTTCTCCATGCTGAAGAACCTTCGTAAGAAGATAGCACATAAGTTAGAGATTCCTCCTTATGTTATCTTCCAAGATGTTTCTTTAGAGCAGATGGCAATGATGTATCCTATCAATGAGCAAGAGTTACAAAATATCCAAGGCGTTGGTGCTGGTAAGGCGAAGCGTTATGGTAAAGAGTTTTGTGAGTTGATAAAGCAACATTGCGAGGAGAATAACATTGAGCGACCAGAAGAACTACGCGTTAGAACTGTTGCAAAGAAGTCTATGCAGAAGGTAAAGATAATTCAGAGTATCGATCGAAAGTTACCGCTTGATGATATTGCCACAGCAGAGGGACTCGATTTCGATGACCTATTGACAAAGATCGAGGAGATCGTCTATAGTGGAACAAAACTCAATATAGACTACTTTTTTGAGGATGTGTATGATGAGGACCAGATAGATGATATCTACGACTACTTTATGGATAGCGAGACAGATAGTCTTGATGCTGCAATGGAAGAATTAGATAGCGACTATAGCGAAGAAGAAATTCGTCTTGTACGCATTAAGTTCTTGTCAGAAATGGCTAACTAATACAATACATCATTAATAATGGGTGTATAGCTCTTTATCTGTAGGGATACACAGCTCGTGTGTCCCTGCAGCATATAATAGAGATTTTCTTAATCTATGATCTGAATACAAACCTCTGAGTCTTAATCTATTTATTGTTAACCGTAATTCTATCATAAATCTTAATAATGTAATTAATTTGTTCCATTTATTTGGATATATGTAATCTATTTATTACCTTTGCTTATGGATAAAGTTGTAAGAGAAGTCATCTACTCGCCAGAGTATGAAGCCTATTATGCAGGCTTAGATTCAAAAACTAAAGAGAAATACGATTATGTGGAGCATATTATTAAAACACAAGATGTCGTAAAGAAGAATTATGTGAAGCATTTAGAGAATACAGATCTTTATGAGGCACGTATTTCCTTGGGTAGTAATGAGTATCGCACAATTCTGTTTGCGGTGAATGCTCCCAGTTTTATGCAAGCAACAAAGATCTTGTATCTTAATTCTTTCTTAAAGAAAGATACGAAACAATATAAACGTGAGATAAGCAAGGCTTATAGATTGTTGGAAAATTATATGGAGGAATAAGATATGATAAAGTTAGATGAAAAAAAGTTAGCAAAGTTACGTACCTCTTCTGAGCACTTAACAGAGAAATATGGGGAACTTGGATCGCCTGAACGCGAAGAGTTTGAGGCACGTGCCAAGGCTTACTATTATGCAGAACTGCTTAAGGAACAGCGCAAGCAGCAGAAGATGACCCAGCAACAGTTGGCTGATAAGATAGGTAAGAAGCGAGAGTATATCTCAAATATTGAGCGTGGAAACAGTGATATGCAGCTTTCTACTTTTATGCAGATTGCGAATGCTTTAGGACTTCGTTTTGCTTTGGTTGTTGGATAGTTACACAGGTGATAAGTAATAAGTTGGCTTTGTTTTAATCGTACATTGTAAGGTATTTAATGCTTAGCACCATTGGTGTTTACCAACAGCACGATATGTGCGGAGCATTAGCACGACATGTGCGGAGCGATAATATAATCGTTGAGGATGAAAAAATAGAGCCGTTACAGTTATTATAAAGAATGCTGTAAGCTAAAGAGAGTGAACTAACATAAGAAGTGTTTACTGGAAAGTTTTTGGGGAAAAACTTTTACTTGTAGGTAAACAAAACAAGAAAGAGGCTGAATCAGATAGTAATCAGTGGCTAATAATGAGGGATTGCAAGTGTTGTGAATCCTTTACTAAAGTCCTCTGATAGATGCACATAATGTGCATTCTCACTTCTGATTCAGCCTCTTGGCTATTTATTATAGTATAATGAATTACTCAGCGCAACTCTGTGAGCTAACAGCAACGAGCATCCAAACAGTCTTTTCCTGACCAACGAGGAAGTCATTCATCAATGAAACTGTTGTGTCATCGTGTGCCTCAGTAGCAAGGTCAATGATTCTACGCTCACGAGCAATCAGTGTCTTGTAGTAATCGAGAAGCAAGTCGAGAGCTTCTTTGCTGCAACTAACAACGTCAGCCTCTTTGATTTCAGATGTTTGCAGATATATACTGAAACGGCTCTCTGGTGTACTGCCCAACTGAAGGATACGCTCTGCAACCTCATCAACCTTCTCTGCTGCATCGTTGTAAAGTTCCTCATACTTACTGTGCATTACAAAGAAACCATGTCCCTTCACGTTCCAGTGGAAGTTGCGGAGGTTGCTGTAGAACACCTGGAAGTCTGCCAGCAAAACTGAAAGTTCATTTACTACGCCCTGTACCTTCTTCTCGTCTAAACTCAATACTTCTAATCTTTTCATCTTAAATACGTTTAAGTTAATAATTTAAAATCTCAATAGTAAAGATAGCGGTTATATCTTATAAAGCAATAGAGAATGACTATCTTTTATACTATTTTATATATCAATACTTGTTTTGTGTTGATAATCAGTCTTTTTCCTAATCTTAATAAGTTCTATGCTCATGTGAGATATTCTCAACTGTATGCATAGAATACAGCTATCTATGTCTATAATTGGTAGAGGCTGAGACAATGATTTGTCTTCAAGCTTGACTCAGCCCCTTACTTATATATGATAATGTTTCTGTATTATTCAGCGCAACTCTGCGAGCTAACAGCAACGAGCATCCAAACAGTCTTTTCCTGACCAACGAGGAAGTCATTCATCAATGAAACTGTTGTGTCATCGTGTGCCTCAGTAGCAAGGTCAATGATTCTACGCTCACGAGCAATCAGTGTCTTGTAGTAATCGAGAAGCAAGTCGAGAGCTTCTTTGCTGCAACTAACAACGTCAGCCTCTTTGATTTCAGATGTTTGCAGATATACACTGAAACGGCTCTCTGGTGTACTGCCCAACTGAAGGATACGCTCTGCTACCTCATCAACCTTCTCTGCTGCATCGTTGTAAAGTTCCTCATACTTGCTATGCAATACAAAGAAACCATGTCCCTTTACGTTCCAGTGGAAATTACGGAGGTTGCTGTAGAATACCTGAAAATCTGCCAGCAAAACTGAAAGTTCATTTACTATGTTCTCTACTTTCTTTTCGTTTAATCCTAATACTTCTAATTTTTTCATCTTGAATATGTTTTTAAGTTGTTGTTTCTTGTTTACGAGTGCAAAGTTAGTGGGTTTTTCAATCTACCACAACAGATAAAATCTATGTACTAATTGATATAATCTATATTTGCTTATTATTGATTGATAATGAGGAGATTATTGTCGATGTATAGACTTTTGTAAAGTGTGGATTTGTACTTAGTGTTTTATAGTTACTGGCGAAAAGCAGGGAATATGTTGAGGAATAAATATTAAATACTTTTAATAAGGTGTGAGAAAAACTGGAAAAAGCCAGTCTGTTTGATTTTAAATTGCTAAATTTGCATGCAATAAATTTCTAAAATACAATTATGTCATCATTTGTTGCAGACAAAATCACGATGGACGGCTTAACCTACGATGACGTCCTTTTAATTCCGGCTTATTCAGAAGTACTGCCTAAAGAGGTGGTCTTGAAAACCAAGTTTTCACGTAACATTGATCTTAATGTACCTTTCGTTACAGCAGCTATGGACACCGTTACGGAGAGTTCTATGGCGATTGCGATTGCGCGTGAAGGTGGTATCGGTGTTATTCATAAGAATATGAGCATCGAAGACCAGGCACGTCAGGTGGCTATTGTGAAGCGAGCTGAAAATGGTATGATTTATGATCCAGTTACTATCCGTAAGGGTCGTACAGTGAAAGATGCGCTTGAGATGATGGCAGACTACCATATCGGTGGTATTCCTGTAGTAGATGAGGAGAATCATCTCGTGGGTATTGTTACCAATCGTGACCTTCGTTTCGAACGTCATTTGGATAAGCTCATTGATGATGTGATGACTAAGGAGAATCTTGTTACAACTCATCAGCAAACTGATCTTACTGCAGCTGCGCATATTTTGCAAGAGAATAAGATTGAGAAATTACCAGTAGTCGACCGTGAGAATCGTCTCGTTGGTTTGATTACTTATAAAGATATTACCAAAGCCAAGGATAAGCCTATGGCATGTAAGGATGAGAAGGGTCGTCTTCGTGTTGCTGCTGGTGTTGGTGTGACTGCTGATACGATGGAGCGCGCACAGGCACTTGTTGCTGCTGGTGTTGATGCTATCGTTATTGACACTGCTCACGGACACTCTGCCGGTGTGATTGGCAAGCTGCATGATGTGAAGGCTGCCTTCCCTAACCTTGATGTTGTTGTGGGTAACATTGCAACTGGTGAGGCTGCTAAGTTCTTGGTCGACAATGGTGCTGATGCAGTTAAGGTAGGTATCGGTCCTGGTTCTATCTGTACAACACGTGTTGTTGCAGGTGTTGGTGTGCCACAGCTGAGTGCTATTTATGATGTTTGCAAGGCATTGGAAGGTACTGGTGTGCCATTGATTGCTGATGGTGGTTTACGTTACTCAGGCGATGTTGTTAAGGCATTGGCAGCAGGTGGTAGCAGCGTGATGGTAGGTTCATTGGTTGCTGGTACAGAAGAGTCACCTGGTGATACAATTATCTTCAACGGACGTAAGTTCAAGAGCTATCGTGGTATGGGCTCATTGGAGGCTATGGAGCAGAAGAATGGTTCACGTGACCGTTACTTCCAGAATGATGTAGGCGATGTTAAGAAGCTCGTCCCAGAGGGTATTGCTGGTCGTGTTCCTTACAAGGGAACTGTTCAGGAAGTTATCTATCAGCTTGTCGGTGGTCTTCGCTCAGGTATGGGATATTGTGGTGCGGCTTCTATCAAAGACTTGCATAATGCTAAGTTTACCCGCATCACCAATGCTGGTGTATTGGAGAGTCATCCACATGATATTTCAATTACCAGTGAGGCACCAAACTATTCGCGTCCAGAATAATATAAAAGACGATAAATCATTCGCCCTCTTTCCTGTTTTTCAGGGGAGAGGGTCCCTGCGTTAAAAGAATAATAATGAAATTCAAAGTAATTCTGTCAGCCCTCTTGCTTTCAACGACAATGGCATATGGGCAGACTGACCCAACGATAATGACTATTAACGGACAGCCGGTGAGCCGTTCGGAATTTGAGTATTCGTATAATAAGAATAACGCTGATGGTGTGATTGATAAGAAGAGTGTGGATGAGTATGTCGACCTCTTTATCAATTACAAACTAAAGGTACAGGCTGCACTCGATGCGCAGCTTGATACGCTCAGCTCTTTTAAAAAGGAGTTCCTCAGCTATCGTAACCAGCAGGTACGCCCAACTTTCATCACAGATGCTGATGTTGAGGCGGAAGGACATAAACTTTATCGTGAAGCTCAGCAGCAGGTAGAGGCTAATGGAGGTATGTGGAACTGCGCACATATCCTCATCGGTTTGTATCAGAATGCTGATAAGGAAGCTGCAGAAGCAGCAAAGCAGTTGGCAGACTCTCTCTATAACGCTCTTCGTGGTGGTGCAGATTTTGCTGAACTGGCTAAGAAATATTCCACAGATGTTAACTCTGCCATGAACGGTGGGCAGTTGTTACATCTTCAGAAAGGACAGACAGTACCTGAGTTTGAGAAGGCTCTGTTTGCTTTGAAGCCAGGTGAGATAAGTGCTCCTGTACTTTCTCCTTTTGGTTATCATATCATTAAGATGGGTGGTCGTGAGAGTTTCCCAACTTATGAAACACTTCGTCCAGATATCATGCAGTATATCGAGATGCAAGGTTTGCGTGAGCAGATTATTGATCAGAAACTCGATTCTATTGTAGAGAGTGAGGGCAAGACGGTCACACAGAATCAACTGCTCGACAGAAAACTTGCTTCTTTGGAGGAGAAAGATGCAAGCATGAAAAATCTTATCCGTGAGTATCATGATGGTTTACTGATGATTGAAATGAGTAACCGTGAGGTTTGGGATAAGGCTGCTAAGGATGAAAAGGCACTTGAAGCCTATTTCCGTAAGCATAAAAAACAATATAAGTGGACTGAACCACGTTTTAAGGGTATTGCCTATCACGTGAAAACAAAGGAAGATGTTGAGGCTGTGAAGGTATGTGTGAGGAATGTACCTTTCAATCAGTGGGCAGAGAAACTGCGTGATAAGTTCAATGCTGACAATACTATCCGTATTCGTGTGGAGAAAGGTATCTTCCGAAAGGGGGATAATGCGCTGGTAGACCGTGATGTTTTCGGTGCGAAGACGACTGTGAAACCAGTTAATGGATATCCTATTGATGCCGTGTTCGGTAAGAAGATAAAGGCTCCAGAGGGTATGGAAGATGTACGCGACCTTGTTGTTTCCAACTATCAGGAGGAACTTGAGAAGGCATGGGTAGAAGCATTGCGCAAAAAGTATAAAGTAGTTGTTGATAAGAAGGTTCTTTCAACAGTCAATAAGCATTAAGATAATACAGCATTTCAATGAAAATAAATAAAGGAAAGACAATAGTCCTGCTTGCAGGAACAGTTCTTACAGCAATGGGTTTGCATGCAGGTGCATTTCGTGCAAGCGGTCCTGTTGCTCTGTCAGACTCTGTAAAGACTGAGACTGCTGCCGTAGATAAGCCAAACAGTGTTGTTGATGAGGTTATTTGGGTAGTTGGTGATGAACCTATCTTGAAGTCTGAAGTTGAGATAATGAGACTGCAAAGCGAGGCTGAAGGTACGAAATGGGATGGCGACCCTGAGTGTATTCTACCTGAACAGATAGCTGTTCAAAAGCTTTTCCTCCATCAGGCAGCCCTCGATAGTGTTGAGGTGAGCGAGTCAGAGATTGCACGTGGTATAGATGATCAGATTAATTACTGGATTTCTCTTCCACAGATTGGCTCAAAGGAGAAGCTCGAAGCGTTCCAGAATAAGAGTATGACACAGATCCGCCAAGACCTGCATGACGATTATAAGAACCGTTTACTTGTACAGAAGGTACAGCAGAATCTGGTTAATGACGTGGCTGTTTCCCCTGCTGAGGTACGCGAATACTTTAAGAAGTTGCCAGTGGATAGTATTCCAATGATTCCAACAACGGTTGAAGTAGAGATACTTACGCAGACTCCAAAGATTGAAACAGAGGAGATAAATCGTATTAAAAACCAACTGCGTGACTATACTGACCGTGTGACGAAGGGCGAGACTTCTTTTGCTACATTGGCACGTCTTTACTCAGAAGACCCAGGTTCTGCTCGTCAAGGTGGCGAGTTAGGTTATATGGGACGTGGTGTACTCGACCCTGCATTTGCTGCTGCAGCCTTTAATCTTACTGACCCAAAGAAGATTTCAAAGGTTGTTGAGAGTGAGTTTGGCTACCACATTATCCAACTTATTGACCGTCGTGGTGATAAGGTTAATGTCCGTCATATCCTCTTGAAGCCAAATGTTTCAATAGCTTCTATCGATGCAGCTAAGGAGCGTTTGGATTCTATTGGTAAGGATATCAAGAGTGGTAAGTTTACATTCGAGGATGCAACGGCTTATCTTTCAGATGATAAAGATACGAAGAACAATCATGGATTGATGGTTAACTCTGTAGAGAACAGTCGTACTTCACGCTTTAAGATGAAGGAACTGCCAACAGAGGTGGCTCGTGTCGTTGATACAATGAAGGTTGGCGAGGTCTCAATGCCATTCCAAATGGTTAATGCTCGTGGTAAGGTTGTTTGTGCTATAGTGAAGTTGAAAGCACGTATCCCTGAACACCGAGCAACGATAACAGAAGACTTCCAGACGATGCGCGATATTGTTACAGCTAAGCGCAGAAAGGAAGTACTGCATGATTGGGTTGTAAAGAAGGTAAAGGAGACCTATGTGAGGATTAATCCTCGTTATAGAAGTTGTAATTTCCAATACGAAGGTTGGCTTAAATGACAATAAACAACAAGTATAAAAACATATTTTGCGGGCATAGAATCTTGATTACTATGATTCTATGCCTGTTTGGGCTATGGCAATCCCAGTCGCTCCGAGCACAGAATACAACGGAGAAGAAAGGAGATAAGTTCTATATTGACCATGCCGACAATCTGCGTCATAACCAGTTGGAAATGCCTGATGTGATGATTGCTAAAGGCGATGTTCGTTTCCGATATAAGGGTATGACACTTAAGTGCGATAGTGCTTATTTCAATGAGAAGTCTAATTGGTTCAAAGCTTTCAGCCGTGTACATATCACTCGCCCTGGCGGAGTGAACCTTGACTGCCAACGCTTACATTATGATGGCTTTGGACAAATGGTTCATGCACGCGGTAAGGTGGTAGTAAGAGAACCTGGTCGCTCTCTCCGTTGTGATAGCTTGGACTATAACACAGCCTCTAAGGTGGCTAACTACTTCGGAGGACGTGGTACATTGGTTTACAATGGTAACACGGTGGTTGCCGATCAGGGTGATTACAATACGGAAACGCATGATGCCAACTTCTTTGGTAACGTTGTGATGTTTACGCCGAAGTATCGCATTACAACACCAGAGGCGCATGGTAATACTGAAACGGGTCTTGTTCATGTTATTGGTAAGTCGGTTATCAAGACTGCCAAGGGCGAAGTTGTACATACCAATGATGGTACTTATAATAGCAAGACCGACCAGATGGAGCTTAATGGACGCTCTACTATCACTTCCCCAAAGCAGGATGTTGAAGGCGATAATATTGTCTATAACAGTTCAACAGGAGAAGCAGAAGGTCATGGTAATGTGAAGATAGTCGACAAGGCAAACAACCGCACTATCATCGGTCAGGATGTGTTCTATAACGAGAAGACTGGTCATAGTAACGCACGTGGTAATGTTAAGATAGATGACCGTAAGGCACAGCGTGTTATTACAGGTGATGAAGTGACTTACAATGCCAAGACTGGTTATAGTGCAGGACGTGGAAATGTGAAGATTGTCGACAAGTTAAAGCAGCGCACCATTACTGGTCGTGACCTTACCTACAATAGTAATACACATGAGGGAACTGGTGAAGGAAACGTTTATTACATCGACTACAAGGGTAAGCACGCTTTCTATGGCGACTACCTACATTATACTGATTCCGCAGCGATAGCCTTTGGTGGTAATCCTGGACCTGTTGCAAAAGACTTCTCACAAGGTGACACGCTCTTTGTTCATGCTGATACTATTAGTATGAAGGGATTTCATATGAATACTCCACAGATGTATCGTGAGATATATGGTGTGAATAATGTTCGTGCCTATCGTACGGACGTGCAAGCGGTATGTGGTTTTATGGTAGCTAACACCAAGGATTCTTGTCTAACAATGTATGATTATCCAATCGTGTGGAGTGGTACACGTCAGTTGGTGGGCGATTCTATTAAGGCATATATGAACGACTCAACCATCCGTCAGGCGTTTGTGTATGGCAATGCTTTCTCTATTGAAAAGCTTCCTGAACCCAAATACTACAACCAGATATCCTCTAATGACATGCGTGCTGACTTTGTCAATGGTGCTGTTCGTCGTGTTGATGCGTGGGGAAATGTGGAAGTAGTCTTCTATCATACCGATAAGGATAGTACGCTTATTGGGCATAATTATACAGAAACAGATACGCTTCGGATGTTTATCTCACCTGTTCGAAAGCTACAGAAGATATGGATGTCAAAGTCGAATGGCGTTATTAGTCCGATGACACAGATACCACCAGACAAGTTGACACTGCCTCGCTTTGAACTTTTCGATGAGGCACGACCTAAGGATAAGAACGATATCTTCCGACTTGCACCACGTAAGACGAGTGCAACCGTACGTAATTCGCGAGTGTCTTTACCACCTCGTCAGCAAATAGAATGACGTCTTTGGGTCTTATATACAGACCCATTTGACGTTTTATTAAGTAATACTCCACAATAATAATGCTATTCTTCCAATCATCACGCCCCCGTCGTTTCCATCATGAATATATGTATGTGGACGAACGTAAGGAACTGCTCAATGATATAGAGCAGCGTGCTCGGCATGAGTTGAATGGTGAAGAGGTGCCTGAGGGTAAGTATCGGGAGGAACTACAGCGCAAAATCAGTGGTTCGCTGAAGCCTGAAGTGTTGCGCCATAGAGGTAATCGTTTTACGGCAATGTGGGTGTCGTTGATTCTTTCTGCAGGTGTCATTGCTCTTCTTACCTTATTTTTATTCATTGCTTTATAGAATCATTCATGAGTGATATCATACAACTTTTACCAGATAGTGTAGCCAACCAGATTGCAGCTGGTGAGGTTATCCAGCGTCCAGCTTCGGTTATTAAGGAGTTGGTGGAGAATGCCATTGATGCTGGAGCAACGCATATTGATGTGTTGGTGGTAGATGCTGGCCGCACTTCTATTCAGGTAATCGATGATGGAAAGGGTATGTCAGAGACGGATGCACGCCTTTCTTTTGAGCGTCATGCCACTTCTAAGATTCGTAAGGCTGATGACCTCTTCTCTCTTCGTACGATGGGTTTCCGTGGAGAGGCATTGGCTTCTATTGCTGCGGTGGCTCAGATAGAGTTAAAGACTCGTATGGAGAGCGAGGATTTGGGTACACACCTGTCTATTGCTGGCAGTCGTTTTATGGGTCAGGAGCCTTGCTCTTGTCCTGTGGGAAGTAATTTCTTGGTAGAGAATCTCTTCTTCAACGTACCTGCTCGACGTAAGTTTTTGAAGTCGAATACTACCGAACTCAATAATATCATTACAGCTTTTGAGCGCATCGTATTGGTTTATCCACAGATATCCTTCACGCTGCACAGCAATGGTACAGAACTTTTTAGTCTGCGTGCTTGTAGCTATCGTCAGCGCATTGTGGAGGTTTTTGGTAAGCGTCTCAATCAGGATCTTCTGCCGATAGATGTTGATACGAGCCTTTGTCATATCCATGGCTTTGTTGGTAAGCCAGAGTCTGCACGTAAGAAAGCACCTCATCAGTATTTCTTCGTCAACGACCGCTATATGAAACATCCTTATTTTCATAAGGCAGTCATCACGGCTTTCAACCGACTTATCCCACAAGGAGAGCAGGTTCCTTACTTTCTTTATTTCGATGTACCAGCAGAGAATATCGATGTGAATATTCATCCGACAAAGACTGAGATAAAGTTTGAGAACGAACAGGCTATTTGGCAGATTCTACTTGCAGCTGTAAAGGAGGCTGTAGGACGCTTTAATGATATTCCTGCTATTGACTTTGATACGGAGGGGAAACCTGATATTCCTGTGTTCAATCCTAATATAGGAATGTCTGCACCAAAGGTAGACTTCAATCCTGCTTATAACCCTTTCAAGCAGACATCTCAACCTGCTAAGTCTTCAGTTCCAGATGGATGGGAAGAACTCTATGCTGACTTGGGTACTGGTGGTGAAATTCGTCAGTCAAAACTTTTTGAACAGCGTGAGGATGAGATGATAAGCAGTAGCTTGAGTTCTGTAAGCGATACCATTGAGGAAGGGACTATCATCCCTTCTGCAGCTACACAGTCCGCAGCAGAGTCGTTGATAGAAGACAAGGCACCCTCTCATTATCAGTATAAGGGCTGTTATATCATGACAGCTGTGAAGTCGGGACTTATGATTATTGACCAGCATCGCGCACATATTCGTATTCTCTATGAGGAGTATTTGCGCCAGCTGTCTGAACATAAAGTACATTCCCAGAAAGTACTCTTCCCTGAGATGGTCCAATTCTCCGTCTCCGACCAAGTTGTTCTCGACCAGATCCTGCCTGAAATGGCAGAGATGGGCTTCCAACTCGATAGCCTTGGTGGTGGTAGTTATGCTGTTAACGGTGTTCCTGCAGGTATAGAAGGACTGAATGTCGTTGCGCTTATCAATGACATGGTAGCTTCGGCAATGGAGAGCGGAACGAGTGCGAAGGAAGAAATCGATCAAGCACTGGCATTGAGTCTTGCACGTAATGCAGCCATACCACAAGGTCAGGTGCTGAGTAGTATGGAAATGGATAATATTGTCAACGAACTCTTTGCTTGTAGTAATGTCAACTATACGCCTTCTGGTGAACTGGTAATTGCGATTATGAAGCAGCCAGATATTGAACATCTTTTCGATAGTTGATAGTCTTTGATGATAATTGGTTTTATTGGGGGTGTGTCAAAATTGATACCCTCTCTTTTTTGCACAAAGCCCCGACTTTCTCAAGCCAGGGCTTTGTTATTTCCTAAAGTTTTGTACCTTTAGGCATACAAAAAAACTAATTATGACAAAGGTACACTTTCGCTCTTACATACACAAGCAAATGATTCTTTTTCCTCAAAAAACTGATAAGGATATTGCAGAAGATGACCTACAAGCGGTTTAGACATTTTGGAAAAGACAAGGTCAATATGGACTTTGCCTTCTTTGCCATTGCGTTTAACATAGGAAAAATGTGCAAACAAACAAACTTAAGGAACTAAAAGCCCTTATGGAGGTACTTTTAGTCAACTTTAGATGCTATATAGAAGTTCACATAGGCTATTTGAAGCCCAACAAACAATTTTATTTGAAATTAGCAGCATAGCTGCAGTAAATAACGAATTATGTGACAGACAAAGTAAAGGGGGATAAAAAAAGAGGGGTATCAATTTTGACACACCCTCCTTTTTTGTTTATCTTTGCCTAACAGGCAACCCTCCTTTTAGTCCTCTGGCACAGGTCCAGGATTCTCTCCACTTCCCTTGTCTTTATGAGAAGGTTTTGAACTGGAGTTTTCCTCCTTCACCGTCTCATACGAGTTTTCGCGCAAAGCGGCTTTTAGTTCCACGCCCGGTGTAAACGTTACGCGTGGTTTGATCGTTTCGGTCTTAAAAGCCTTTACTGTCGCAGCCCCCTCGCTTGAAAGTGTCAAGCGCATCGTGCCGAACTCGCCCAACTGCACACTAAAACCATCGCGGAGGTAATGAGGCAGACAATCCATAAAGTTTGACAGCACGTTTTCGATGTCACCATGTGTGAGTGAAGAACGCCCCGCAATGTCGTGCGCAATATCTCGCAAATTCTTCTTACCAGCATTGACAGGACTAGCATAATACTTCACTTCCGATTTCTTTTGCGGATTTTTCCGCTGAACCATTTTGATTTTCATGTGGTTATAAGATTTAAATTATTAATTATTATCGCACTGCACTTTGCAGCACTTCTTAATGCTCAAAAAAAAACAATATTCAAAGGTCAAAATTCAAAACCCAAAGGTCAAAGAAAAAATTATATACGGTTAGCCGAAAATTTTTATTTGATATAAATTTATTTCTAACCGCTTCCCCATAAATTTCTAACCGTATATAAATTTATGGGGAACCGTATATAAATTTTCTTCCGAACGTAGGAAATTTTTTCTGTATCCCATCCCCCCATTTACCTAACTTCATATCCTGTACATTCTATTGAATGTGGCGACAAACTCCCACTTATCTCGTTAGGCACACACTCTCTGCAAAAGAGGGCTGAGGTGAGGCTTTTAGGGCTACTCAAACTTCCCGACTCTGCACCCGTAGTCGCGGGAGACGTAGTGCACTTGAACGAAACCGCTGAAGAACTCCAGGAAATACGCTTGGACAGGGTACGCCGGAAGAGCACTAGATGACCAATAATTGGCGAAGATACCAACGGCATTCAGCTGATTAGAGAGGTAGCGACCCAAGACGGGCAGGTAGAAGTAATTACCGGCATCGGCTGCGGAAGGAACACCTGAATTGATACTACTGCTGGTGTTGGTGTAGAACTTCACTGTTGTACGTAAGTCTGTTGAACCATCAGCGGATTTCTCAGGGTCGTAATGATTCTCTGCCTGCAACACAGACTTCTTCTTAAACCACATGCCTCCTTTATATAAATGACCCATAGTGGCCCATAATTCGTCTGCGTCCCAACGTGGATCGCCGTACATACAATACCAAGACATCTCGTTAGCGTTAGGAAGGTCTTTGCATGGGGTGTGAGTAGCTGGATTGCTTACGCCATGACCTGGGATATACTCGTTGTAGTAACGAGAGTCTGCGTTACTCTTAGCGTAATCATTTGAGGTTGTTGCACCTGTAAGACCTTGACTAAGTGTTGGCTGGCTACCACTGTGATCCCATTCGTGCCCCTTCCAGTATTGATCCTGTGCATCCCACATATAGTAATGGTCACCGTCGTAATCCTTTACGTTGAGATTGGCTGTCATGTCGTAGTAAGTGTTCTTGTCGTAATTGAATGATGGCAAGACTTTGGTGATAGTTCCTTCTACATTAGTGTCGTAGTCCTTTACCCAATAACGAACCTTAAGCGTATGTGCACCTGGTTTGATGAGCATGTAAACCTTATCAGCTGTAGAGATAGAGGCTGCATTGGTGAAAGCGAAACCTTTCTCGTTAGTGCTGCCTGCTGCGGGGTCTTTTGTAGTTAAGATAATTTGTTTGCTACCTGCTGAACTATTCAAGTTTCCTGTGCTAGGATCGATAGTGTAGGTTTCCGCAATATCGTCATCTGAATTTACTTCAATTTTGGTCAAGTAGCAGTTCTTCAATACTGCGTTGCTTGTGTAAGGCTGGAAGACGAGGTAAGCTGGCTGATGTTCTAACTGGAAGCTAAAGATGCTACCGCCTAAAGTACCTGTTGCCGTGGCTGTACCGTAGTCGCCAGAATCGCCAAGGTGATCGGTTGCATTCGGCTTTGTTTGGGTCTGGGCTGTTGGAATCGTTACTTGATTACCGCCACCATTCTTGCCGAGATAGTAAACCTTATAAGTTGCGCTTGCTCCGAATTTTCCAGGAACTTTGAACTTGAACGAAGCTGAATGTGCATGAGCTGCATCTACGGCATTACTTACTTGCATCGTGCCGTCGTCGTCCTTTACGTATATCTTATCGCCCTCTTCCCAATAGAAATCGCCTGTTGCATAATCGATTGAGGTGCGAGTCTGTGTTGGTGCATCTGCAACAAAGGTTGCAAAGCCTTTGCTGTTCTCTCCATCCTTGCCATTCTGTGCGATGTCTTCGTTGGCACAAGAGACGCCTGCTAGTGCTATACTGAAAAGTGCTGCAAGGGAGAATAAACGTGTCTTAAATAATTGTTTTGTTTTCATCATTACTTTTTCTAATTTGTGATTATAACTCTCATTTTACTAGTCTTCCCAAGAAGGGCTGTTCCATGTCTCTTCATTGTCTTCTTGCCAAGCTGGGGCTGATTTCGCACTGGCAGGTCCAGTACCATGATTTGCCTTCTTATGCTGGCCAGGCATGGATGTATCCATTAAATAACTAGTTTCATTCACTTGAATTATCGTGCAACGTGGTGCAGAATAATCCTTCTTTTCTTGTTTCTTTCTCATTGCTTTTTTGTTTTGATTAAAAATAGTTGTTATCTACTCTCTATTATGTGGCTTCATTGCTCACCTTTTATTATATACATCCTGATAAACTTGTCATCTCTCCCTCCTAACCGTTCGTTCTCTCCCCCTCTACAGGCAGACAGTGTATTACCACTGCCTGCCCGAGAAATCAACGAGAGAAAACAAACTATTACTAGAGAATTACAATGAATTATTGTGGTAAAATCAGTACCTAAAACGTTCTTATTTTGCTTTCTTGACAGCTTGCAAACGGGCACAAAAAAGCGAACAAAGGAAACTCTGTGAAGTCCTTTGTTTACAACGGTTACGCCACGCTTCGCGCGCGCGTAGGATGAAAGAAAAAAGGTATGATTAAACGCTAGGTGCGCCTGTGTGTGTGTGTGTGTGTGTGTGTGTTAGCAAAATATCTGAAACTACCAAATATAAAGCACTAAAAAAGGCAAAGAAATCAAAGTTTCTTTGCTGCGCTGGATTGGCTGGATATGTCATTGCTAATTGTTTCACGGCCGCAAAGGTAAGACATCTTTTTAGAACTGGCAAGGAAATCTAAAAGAAATATAGCATTTAGACAGAATAACTCTGAAAAGACAAAGCAGAAAGATAGAATAAGAAGATAGAAAGGCATAATAACAGATTAACTTTTTCATTAATTCAAATCTCTAAATAGTCTCGAAGACTAAGCATTCTATCTGGTCCATGCAGCTTTGATAAGGGAACTATTCGATGCAATATCTTTATTTATTGCAATTCATATTGCAAACTTAGAGATTTGGGTTTAATATTGATGTTCAACGTTAAATAAATTGTATTTTTTAGAAAAAAGCGACTATGATAGATTTTAATTATTATCTTTGTGAACAGGCTTTGTATTGCTGGTAAACACAGTCAGCAGTCAAGGAGCAGAATAGGTTAAGATCGTTAAATAATAAGATTATGAAAAAGTTATTGATAGTTTTGGCATTAGCTGGTGTGTCTATGACCAGTTTTGCCCAAGATGAAGTTCTCACTGAGAAGCATAGTGTTGCTACCAACTCGTTTTGGAGCAACTGGTTCGTACAACTTGGTGCAGACTGGAACGCATGGTATTCTAACCAAGAGCATGGTCGTGATGCAGCAATCAGTCCTTTGAAGGACTTCCGTTCAAAGCCGGGTGCAGCTTTTGCTATTGGTAAGTGGTTCACACCTGGTATCGGTCTTCGTACTAAGATACAGGGTATCTGGGGTAAGCGTGTCGGTGCTGGCAGCAATCCTGCTTCTCAGCTCGATAACAGCAACAAGTATTGGATTGCACAGGAGCAGGTGATGTTCAATTTGAGCAACCTCCTTTGCGGTTACAATGAAAACCGTGTTTGGAATCTGATTCCTTTTGCTGGTGCTGGTGTTGGACGTTCGATGTCAGCTAATCGTTATGCAATGGGACTGAGCGCAGGTCTTCAATCTTCTTGGAAGGTGAGCAAAGGAATGCGTGTCTATCTTGAAGCTGGTTGGAACCGTTATGAAGGCGACCTTGATGGTGCTGCATACGCTAACAATGAGCGTCGTGGATGGGAGTCACACGATAATAATCTTTATGCAGAAATTGGTTTGAACTTCAATATTGGTAAGGGTACTTGGAAGAAGAGTCCAGATATGGAAGCAATCAATACACAGCATCAGGCGGCTCTCGATGCACTGAATGCACGCCTTCAGGATGCAGAGGAAGAGAATGCACGTCTTCGTAATGAATTGGCAAATCAGAAGCCAGTTGAGACTGTGTCAGAGTCTGTGAAGCAATTAGTGACAACCCCTGTTTCAGTCTTCTTCGACATCAATAAGGCTACAATTGCTTCTCAGAAGGACCTTGTTAACGTACAGGCACTTGCGAAGTATGCTAAGGACAATAATAACAACCTTCTTGTGACAGGTTATGCTGACAGCGCAACGGGTTCTGCTGATTACAACCAAAAACTGTCTGAGCGTCGTGCAACAGTAGTTGCCAGCGAACTTGTTAAGATGGGTATTGAGAATAATAAGATTACGACTGTTGGTAAGGGTGGAGTAGAGACCTTGTCTCCAATCTCTTTCAACCGTCGTGCAACGGTTCAGATTACGGAATAAGATAAGTTCAATCAAAATATTTCTTAAATGCAAGTAGGGATACACGAGCGTGCATCCCTACTTTTTGTTATGGTGATAGGAGTAATTGGGCTTATTGGGCTAATTGGTCTAATAAGGCCAATACCATCCTTTTTTATTGAGCCTTCACATCTTCCATCGTTTAATCAATGGCTTAAACCCCTTCAGCAGCGTGATAAGACGAACGGACGAGCGGTCCACTTACTACATGTTTAAAACCCTTCTCTAATGCTATCCGCTTATATTCAGCAAACTTTTCGGGTGTGATATAGGCTTTAACAGGCAGGTGTTCGGCAGTAGGTTGGAGGTACTGACCGAGTGTGAGGCGTTGACAACCAGTTGAAAGGATGTCGTCCATTGTCTCTAAGATTTCTTCGTGAGTCTCACCTAAGCCGAGCATAAATCCAGTCTTGGCAGTGATACCACAGTTGGCTATCTCTCTCAGCACTTCTAGACTTCGTTCATAGCGTGCCACAGAACGCACCGATGGTGTGAGGCGACGCACTGTCTCCATGTTATGTCCTGCTACGTGGGGGTGTGTTGCCATGACTTGTCGTATGAGGTCAGCCTTTCCCATAAAGTCAGGAATAAGTAGTTCTATCTTTGTATCGGGGTTCAAACGGCGTATCTCTTCGATGGTCTTTATCCAATGAGCTGCACCATAGTCGGGTAGGTCGTCACGGTCAACAGAGGTGATGACGGCATAACGTAGTTTAAGAGCTTTCACTGACTCAGCTACACAACGTGGTTCATCAGGGTTGAGCAGTTTAGGTCTGCCACTTAATGTGTTGCAGAAACGACACTTTCGAGTACAGATATCACCGCCAATCATCAGCGTTGCCGTACGAGCCATCCAACATTCCGAGCGATTTGGACAGAGTCCACTCGTACAGATAGTGTTCATATGATGCTTGGCAAGGATGCCAGCCGTCTCACCAGTCGACTTCTTCGATGTAAGGTCAATCTTAAGCCAAGCTGGTTTCATCACGTGTGGCTCACGTCCGAAGAGTAAACGGAGGAACTGTCGCTGCTTCAAACCACGGATAATAGTGGATAGATCTATGTCTTCCAGCCTCTCTTCTACCGCCTCTCTCGTGAACTCACAGCTTTTAAGTAGGCTGAGGAAATCATGGTCGATATCGCCAAGAAGGAAGTAATCGCCCACCATATTGACGCTTCCAATGATGTTATTCTTTAGTTCAATATGGGCTTCAAGTGTTCCGACACCTTCAAAACGATGCTTTCGAATGAGGGAGTATTTGGGATTTTTACCATAAACAAATTCGTCAGAAGCCAGTTCTTTCTCTATCTCTGCAACTTCTTTCATGTCTTCTTCCGTTAGTTCGAGCACCTCAGTTCCACACATTTCCTGTCGTACATAGTCCATAAAAGCCAAGATATCTAACTGTGTATAGGTCGCAACATTCGTCACTCGTTGTCTGACAGACGCTACCCCCTTGCTTTGTAGTTTCTCTTTTGCAGGAGTGAGTGCATTAGACAGGTGGTCAAGTTGGGTATCAAAGAGTAGGGAGTTGTGCAGAACACTACGGTTAGACAGTTGATAGAAAGCACATCCCGATACTTTTGTTCCGTCAATGAGAATATCATTTCGACCCGATAACTGTGCATCAATCTTCAGTCCTTTTAGTAAGTCTGCCATTCGTTGCATATAAGCAGCAAAGGCTTCGTTGGCATTGACGGCACATGAAATATAAGAGAATTGTATGCAACCCTTGTCGGCATAGATACATCCGCCACCACTTTTCCGTCTGAAAATATTAATCTTGTGTTCTTTACAGTAGTCTGTATTGACTTCATTATCAATCAACTGATTGCGTCCTAACATAACTGTGGGGTTTACACGCCAACCCATAAAGTAGTCGTCATCGGTATAATGACGTGCTACATATTCTTCTACTGCAAAGTAGAAGGGCAGTTGATGAATGGTATCTGGTTTAGGTAGTAGTATATATTTCATCGTTGGTATTGATTGTTTATGGGAACAAATGTACAAATAAATTTACTAAAGAGAGAAGAAAGTTGGGAAAATAGTGAGGAAGGCACTATTAGTCTTATTAGCGTTATTATCCCAATAAGGCTAATATGCAACCCTTAAAAAATGCAAAAAGCAATCGTCGCTCTTATACTTTTCGTATTTTTGCAGTCGAATTTATCAGATAAACTAAAGGTAATAGGTTATGTTAAAAAAACAATTTGTATCAGTAGCAGCTGTAGCAGTACTAACTACAGGGGTTGCTTTTGCTGCAGTGCAGCAGGATAAGGTAATGTACAAGCAGGCAGATGGCACCTATGTTGTCAATACAACCAGCCTCTGTCCAAACGTAAAGGGATTTAAGGGTGCAACACCCGTAGAGGTTTATATCAAGAATAATAAGGTTATCAAGGTTGAGGCATTGCCAAATCGTGAAGGTCCTAAGTTCTATGATAAGGTGAAGCAGGGGTTATTTCTAAAGTTTAATGGTATGAAACTGTCAAAAGCAGCAAAGGCAGAGAGTATTGATGGTGTGACCGGAGCTACCTATACATCACGTGCTGTGAAGGAGAATATAGCTGCTGCTGTAGCTTACTATAAGAAGAACAAGTAAGAGTTAGTTAACTAAAAACATATAAGATATGATTAGATTAAATGTTTTTCTCAAGGTAAAGGCTGGTGTAACTACCGCCCAAGTGAAGGCTCTTACAGATGAATTAGTAGAACTTTCGCGTAAAGATGAAGGTAATAAAGGCTACGATTTGTTTGAGAGTACAACCCAACCTGGTGTTTTCCTTTTCTGTGAAACATGGGAAGACAAGGCTTGTTTAACTCGTCATGCTCGTTCAGAACATTTCACTCGCATTGTTCCTGAATTAGAAAAGTTGACAGATGGTGGCTTAAGCATTGAGCAGTTTGAACGCTAATTACAAATAGTCTTCTCTCTTCATTATTCTTTAGTCGTTGACTATTTAGTCGAATAGTGGGGTAAAGAAACTAAATTAAAAGAGCGTATCAAGGAGTCTTTAATCTTCTCAATACGCTCTTTCTTTATGTTTAGCAAACCTTTACCCCCTTTCGGTATCTACTGAGGGTGTGTCAAAATGCAAATTAATAACTTGACAACCTTCAATTTATAAGTAGGATTCTTCTAAAGACAAAGAATAGACCATTTCTTTACTCAAAATCGAGTACAGAAATGGTTATTTTTATTGGATTGTTTCAGACTGTAAGATTATAAAAATGGTATTTGTATTTTGACACATCCTCGCGGGGGTGAGGCTTTTTTTTCTTCTTTTCCTTGCTCATTCAATTTATTCTTCTTACCTTTGCCGCCGTGAAACAATTAGCAATGACATATCAAGTGAACGAAGTACTGCAAAGAATTATCAGATTCTTTGCATCTTTTTGCACTTTATCTTTGGTCAATCCAAATAATTTGCTAACACACACACACACACACACACACACACACACACACACACACAATATGCGCACCTAGCGTACAATAACACATTTTTTCTTCTCGCATACGCGCGCGAAGCGTGCCGTAACCCCTGTAAACAAAGGACTTCTAGGAGTTTCCTTTGTTCGCTTTTTTATGCCCTTTTTTGAACTCCATTTTAAGCAAAATAAGAACGAAATAACAACTATTTTAATCAATGAAGTAATGAGAAAAAAGCAAGTAAAGAAGAGTTATTCTGCACCAGCGTGTATGATAATTCAAGTCAACGAAGTCACTTATTTGATGGATACGTCTTTCCCCAGTCAGCACAGAAAGGCAAACCATGCTACTGGTCCAGCTGCTGCTAAGGCAAGTCAATGGAATGATGAAGACTTAGAAGATGAAAACACATCTTCATGGGAAGACTAACAGAGAGTTATTAACAAAGAGAACAAAGTAACAATGAAGCAAACAATGAAACGACATTCATTCACATCACAACTAAAGTCCTTGGCACTTGTATTTGGTGTAGCCTTGGCTTTTGCATCCTGCGCTAATGAGGATGTTGCACAGAACCCAACGAACCCCAATGAGGATAACGACAAGAACCTAACGACTTTCGTAGCAGGCGAAGAAGCTAAGACCCGTACCTCAATGGACTACACCAGTGGTAATTTCTATTGGGAAGCAGACGACTATATCTACGTAAAGGACGACGATGGCGTATTACAGAAGAGTACAAACGCCCCAACCCAAAAGGTAGCTGCTTTTAAGTATAAAGTTCCAGGTAAGTTTATAGTCCATAGCAGTTATAAGGTTTATTACTTGGGCAAATACAACTTCGGCGGCAACTCTGTAAGTATCTTGACCAGCCAGAGCCAGACAGCTCCGGACAATACCGAGCACTTCGGCACAGCAGGCGATTACGGTACTGCTACCGCTACAAAGGTAACAGGTAAGAATCAGTTCGAGTTCGTGTTGGAGCATCAGCCAGCTTACTTGGTTTTCCAGCCTTACACAAGTAACACTATTCTACAAAACTGCTACTTAACTAAGGTAGAGGTAAGTTCTGACAATGATATAGCCGAGACCTACACTGTCAATACAACTACGGGTGCTTTGAAGGCTTCTGCAGGTACAGGTGGCAAGAATATTGTCTTGATAACAAAAGGCGGTAGCAATCCAAACGGCTTCCCACTGACTAACAGCGCAGCTAACGTAACCACTAACGGAGCTTACATGGTAATAAAGCCAGGAACTCATACCTTAAGGGTACGTTATTGGGTAAAGGACGTGGCAACAAATGTGGAGGGCACCATAACCAAGACATATCCATCCACAGCTTACGCTTCCAACACTTACTACGACATGAAAGCAAACCTTGACGTGAAGAATTACGATGGCGACCATTACTACATGTGGGATGCAGAGAAACAGTACTGGAAGGGGCACGAATGGAATCTCGGTGGCAGCCAACCAACGCTGCCGACTCAGTCTGCCAGCAGCGATTACCCTCAGAGCAGCGGTGATACTTACAATCGTTGGTATCACGAGGGTGGCGGTTCCGGTGAATTCAATGCAACTCAGAGTTGCGCAGGTCTTCCTAACGTTAACGAGATGATATGGTACGTAGCAAAGGGTGATCCTCACTGGGATAGAACTGAATTATGGACTAATATGGGGCATTTATGTCAAGGTGGTATGTGGTTTAAGAAGAAGGCATATATAAGTGGATACAATGCCAATACCGATGTTGACGGAATCGATAGACGAACTTACGGAGGAGCTTTTACCGGTGCGTATTATTCTACTGATCTCCTCGAGGTAGTCGATGCAGGCAATTATTTTTACCTGCCCGCCTTGGGTGGCTATAGTTCTGGTCAGCTGAACGATCGTGACGGCTATAACCTCAGCGGTCACTATTGGTCGTCAAGTGCTCACCCATGGCATAGAGATGAAGCGTACAATTTGGAATTCGGCATGAACGGTTTCTCTGTGATAAACCGCGAACGCAACAATGGTTTTAGAGTCGGTGCTTTTGAGTAGTCCTTATGATTGCTCCTTTTAGAGGCGTCGTCCTCTAAAAGGCGACACCTTAAGCACCGCCGTAAGGCGATTTAAATAGAATATAGAATAACGAGTCTCAAAGGTGTTAAACACTCTTGGCTGTAGGTGTTTAACACCTTTGATCAATAGTGTTAAACACCCTTGATGAAGAGTCTTAAACACCCTTGAAACGAAGTGTTGAACACCAATATAAAAGAGTTTTAATAACATATTTATCAACCATTTAAAAGTATAATGCTATGGTAGAATTCGAAGTAAAATCAAAGAAGCAAACAATCGGGAAGAAGAAGGGGCAGACGGTGTACTATGCCGTGCCCAAGAGTAACCAACACATGACGCTTGATGCGCTTTGCGACATGATTATGGACGAGACATCGCTCTCGCGTGGTGATGTGATGAATACGCTTATCACGCTGGGCAAGATGGCGTGCCGTTCGTTGAAGATGGGTGCCAGTATTGACCTTGGTGACCTAGGTTCGCTTCGCATTTACTTCCCTCCAAAGATGATGGACGACATGAAGGACGTGACAGCTGCCACACTCAAAACTCCTAAGATTATCTTCACCCCTAAAGCTAAAATGCGTGAGGCTGCCCATGCTGCTGAGGTGTCGGTAGATAATCCTGCTAGGAAGAAAGAGCCAGCGAAAAAACCAGAGAAGAAGGAGAATAAAGAAGAGAATGGCCCAGTGGCAGGGTAAGAAAGAAAGTCTCCCCAAGCCCCTCCAAAGGAGGGGATGTCCTTATTGGATATAGTTTGAAACGAATGAAAGTATGTAAGTAGGGTTAGGGACATGAGGGTGTGTCAAAACTAAAATACCCATTCCTAAATATAACAGTTTGAAACAATCCAATAAAAAAAGACCATTTCTGTACTCGATTTTGAGTAAAGAAATGGTCTTTTCTTTGCCTTTAGAAGAATCCTACTTATAGATTGAAAGTTGTCAAGTTATTAATTTGCATTTTGACACACCCTCTCGGGGGAGGGGCCAATTGTCTCTGTTTATTGTGTTATATTCTTACTTCACATCCCCCACCTTAATCAAATACTCCGCAATCTGTACCGCATTCAATGCAGCACCCTTACGGATCTGATCGCCAGTGAGCCAGAGTGTATTACCATTGTCATCGGCAAGGTCCTTACGGATACGGCCCACATAGATATCATCGTGACCAGCACTCTCGAGTGGCATAGGGTAGACATAGTTCTGTGGATCATCAACAACCGTAACACCAGGGGCAACCTTCAAAGCCTCACGAATCTCTTCAACAGAGAGTGGACGCTCGGTCTCGAACCATACAGCCTCAGAATGACTACGGAGAGAAGACACACGAACGCAGGTAGCAGAAGTGCGAACATCAGAGTGCATAATCTTACGTGTTTCGTTGAACATTTTCATCTCTTCCTTTGTATAGTCGTTCTCTGTCATCTTGTCAATCTGTGGAATGACATTGTATGCCAACTGATGTGGGAACTTCTCGATGGTTTTCACTTCGCCAGTCTCAACAAGTTCCTTGTACTGCTGTTGCAACTCTGCCATAGCGGCAGCACCTGCACCAGAAGCACTCTGATAGCTGCTGACATGTATTTTCTTGATATGGCTGAGCTTATCGATAGGATTCAATACGACAACCATCATAATGGTAGTACAGTTAGGGTTGGCAATGATGCCACGTGGACGGTTCAAAGCATCCTCGGCATTGATTTCTGGAACAACCAATGGTACGTCATTATCCTGACGGAACTGGCTTGAATTGTCAATCATCACAGCACCATACTTGGTGATGGTTTCAGCAAACTCGGCTGATGTACCACCACCCGCACTTGTGAAGGCGATGTCTACATCCTTGAAATCATCGTTATGCTGGAGCAGTTTTACTTCGTATTCCTTACCCTTGAATGTGTATTTCTTACCTGCTGAACGCTCTGAACCAAAGAGAACGAGGTCGTCCATTGGGAAATTTCTCTCAGCTAAGATGCGCAGGAATTCCTGACCTACGGCACCACTGGCACCAACAATTGCTACTTTCATATCTTTTATCTTTAATTGTTTACGAACCTATTCGTAGTTGCAAATATACTATTTTTCCCTAAGACAAACAACGGTATGTTAGTCTTTTTTCTGTTTCGATAGATATAATCTGTTGTGTATCGTTGTTTTCTGTCATGTTGTGAGGATTATATAGGTTTATTAGGGTTCTTCCGTTAAAAGCATAGATAGGAATAGAATAAAGGTTTATACACTTTTTAAAGACAATACCACATATTCCTATATCTCTGGTATTTGTAAACTATTTTCGTGTGACTAAAAGCCAATACATGCTCTTTTGGCTTCTTAAAGGCGCCTAATAGACTTGCAAGAGGTGCCCTTTTGAGGTCTAATTAACGCCCTTTTGAAGTCCAATTAAGCACCTTTTACTTTGTTACTTTATAACTCTTTGATTCTCTGTTGGTTGCAAAGTCGCTTACTATGCGGCTTTTTGCTCGATTTTGAAGGAGGTTTAATAGAATAAATGTAATGATTTTTCAGGGTCTTTTCTGTGTTTTTGACGGGTTTAGATGAAAAGGTTTTCTGTGTTGGAGGACGATAATATAGAAGGAAGTTGAAAGTCTTATCTATGTTGTTGTTTTATGAGTAACCTCGGTTCTTCCGCTAAATGTTTGGATGCTTTTCCTATAGCTTCAACGAAAGAACCCTTATTAGAGAGGTATTATTAGGTGGTTGCCAAAGTTTTTTCGTAACTTTGCAGACAGTAATTTATAGATACGCATGCTGAATTTATCTCAATATTTCCCGATAACCGACCCGACATTGATTTTCTTTGTTGTTCTGCTGATGATATTGCTTTCGCCTATCATTATGGGACGACTGCGCATTCCACATATCATCGGTATGGTGTTGGCAGGTGTCCTTGTTGGAAAATATGGACTGAATATTCTTGGTCGTGATGCCTCGTTTGAACTTTTTGGACGTGTAGGACTGTACTATATCATGTTCCTTGCAGGTCTGGAAATGGATATGGAGGGACTGAAGAAAAACCGTAATAGGGTGATGATCTTCGGTATGTTGACCTTCCTTGTCCCCTTTGCAATGACCTATTTTATGGGTGTCAGCCTTTTGGGCTATACCCCTCTGGCATCGCTTCTGCTTGCGGCAATCATGGCTTCTAATACATTGATAGCCTATCCGATAGTGGGACGATACGGATTAACACGACATACGAGTTCGACGTTGAGCGTGGGTTCGTCTATGATGGCGCTCTTTATGGCTTTGATAGTCATGGCTTCCATCGTCAATTCGTTTCATGGCAATGGTGGCATACTCTTTTGGCTACTATTCATTTTGAAGTTTGTGGCTTATTGTGTGGGTTTGATTATGGTGATACCACGTGTGACACGTTGGTTCCTTCGTCGATATTCCGACGCTGTGATGCAGTTTATCTTCATCCTTGCAGTGGTGTTTCTCTCGGCAGCATTGTCAGATGCTGTGGGTTTAGAAGGAATCTTTGGAGCGTTCATGTCAGGTTTGATATTGAACCGATTTGTGCCAAAGGTGTCTCCATTGATGAACCGCATAGAATTTACTGGTAATGCACTCTTCATTCCTTACTTCCTTATTGGAGTAGGAATGCTGATTAATGTACGTTTGCTTTTTGCAGGAAGTAAGATACTTTGGGTTGTATTCTGTATCGTCTTCTTCGGTACTTTGGGTAAGGCTGTAGCAGCTTATTTGGCAGCTCGTATCTTCCGTATGTCTTGGTTGGCTGGTCACATGATGTTTGGTTTGACCAGCGCCCATGCAGCTGGTGCTATTGCGATGGTGATGGTAGGGCGTAGATTAGAGGTGGCACCAGGTCAATATCTCTTTGGTGACGAGGTGCTGAATGGAATAGTAATCATGATACTCTTTACCTGTGTCATCTCAACCGTCATTACAGAACGTGCTGCACAACGTCTCCGTTTGCAGGAAAAGGAAGATCAGAATATGATGAAGAACCTTGATGATGAGAAGATTCTGATTCCGGTGAAGTACCCAGAGTATTCTGATAACCTCGTAACCATGGCTACATTGATGCGTAATCCACGTTTGAAACGAGAGTTGGTGGCATTGAATGTGGTATATGATGATGTGAATATGCGCCATAACCAGGCGGAGGGACAGCGTTTGTTGGACCATCTTTGCCATTTGGCGAGTGCGTCAGATGTACCGATGGTGACGCAGGTACGTGTTGCTGCAAATATTGCCAATGGTATTAAACATGCTTTTAAAGAGTTTCAGGCGTCAGAGATTCTGATGGGATTACACTTCCATAAGGAGATTAATCGTAGCTTCTGGGGAGAATTTACACGAAGTCTATACAATGGTTTGAGCCGTCAGATTATCGTTACACGTATCTTGCAACCACTGAATACAATCCGCAGAATACAGGTAGCAATCCCTTCTCGTGCAGAGTTTGAACCAGGTTTTTACCGTTGGTTGGAACGATTGGCACGTATGGCAGGCAACTTAGAGTGTCGTATAGCTTTCCATGGACGTAACGAAACGTTGCAACTTGTCAATGAATTTATTCGCAATCGCTTCCCAAGTGTTAGGGCTGAATATGAAGAGATGGCGCATTGGAAGGATTTACCAACGCTTGGTTCGCAGGTTCGAGAGGACCACCTCTTTGTCATAGTGACAGCACGTAAGGGTACGATATCTTATAAGACGGCAATGGAAAGACTTCCTGAAGAACTGAATAAGTTTATTAAAGGTAAGACAATCATGATTATCTTTCCTGATCAGTATGGTAATCGAATGGACGATATGACCTTCGCTCAGCCACAGCATACGGAGGAACGTAGTGCATACGAGGCTGTAAGAGAGTGGATACATAATAAGGTATAAGTGGTTATTAGGCTAATAAGGCCAATTAGGCTAATATGGCTAATTAGCCCAATAGCCCCAATAAAATAATAGAATATGATTGACATTAAGAACATAACTAAAAGTTTTGGTTCGCTTCAAGTGTTGAAGGGTATTGACCTTCGTATTGAGAAGGGAGAGGTTGTCAGTATTGTTGGTCCATCTGGAGCTGGTAAAACCACCTTGTTACAGATACTTGGAACGCTGGACAAGCCAGATAGTGGCTCTGTTGTTGTGGATGGTATTGACGTGGGCAGCCTGTCAGCCGGTAAGTTGAGTGATTTCCGCAACCAGCACTTAGGCTTTGTCTTCCAGTTTCATCAGCTTCTTCCTGAGTTTACAGCTCTTGAGAATATTATGATTCCTGCTTATATTGCAGGCAAGAAGAATAAGGAAGCACGTCAGCGTGCTGAAGAACTGTTGGAATTTATGGGCTTGAGCGATCGTGCTAATCATAAGCCTAACGAACTTTCTGGTGGTGAGAAGCAGCGTGTGGCAGTAGCTCGTGCGTTGGTGAACAACCCTGCAGTTATCCTTGCTGATGAGCCTTCTGGTAGTTTGGACAGTAAGAACAAGCAGGAACTGCACCAACTCTTCTTCGATCTCCGTGATAAGTTCGGTCAGACTTTCGTTATCGTTACACACGATGAGGGGCTCGCAAGTATCACAGATAGAACGATACATCTTAAAGATGGCTTGATACAGAATGACGTTTGTCAAGAGACAGAATGACATAAAGACACATCTTTTTAATGACATATTCTATATAGATTATGTTGGCTGACAATAAACTTAATTAATACTAATCGCCTGATGAACATAGAAGAACTTATAAAGTTGATAATTAACAAAGCCTATGAAGTTCGAAGTCATTTGGTAGCTGGGTACTTAGAGAGTGTATATAAGAAAGCATTACTGATAGAACTCAGAGACGCTGGACTTAAAGTGGAGGATGAAGTAGAAATGCCTGTTCGATATAAAGGACATATTATAGGTGATTTCAGAGCAGATATTGTTGTAGAAGGATGTATAATCATCGAACTAAAAGCAGTTGCTCAGTTACTTCCAGCACACGCAATTCAATTGGTAAACTACCTTTCAGTAGCTGGAGTAGATAATGGTCTGCTTATAAACTTTGGTGCTGCAGAGAGATTAGAAATAAAACGCAAGTACAGAGTGTATAGTTCTCATTCCTAAAAGAAAATCTCATTTAAACTCGGTAAAAAAATATGTCATTGAAGAAATATGTCTTTATGTCATTCTGGCTTAGGCACTTAAATATTGAACATTATGTCTAAAATAAAACTTGGAGCATACAATACGCTCACAGTACTGAAGATTGCCTTGCGTGAAGGCAATGGTGATCCGTTCGGAGTCTACCTTGATGGTGGACCGGCTGGTGAGATACTCATGCCTCAGAAGTATGTCCCAGAGGGGACTGAGATTGGGGATGAACTGGAAGTATTTGTTTATCTCGACCAGGATGAACGCCCGATTGCTACTACTGAAGAACCTTTGGCGCAGGTAGGCGACTTCGCTTACTTGGAGTGTTCGTGGGTGAATGAGTATGGTGCGTTCCTGTCTTGGGGTGTGATGAAAGACCTATTTTGCCCTTTCCGTGAGCAAAAGAAGCGCATGGTCATTGGCAATAGCTATATTGTTTATGTTCATCTTGACGAAGAGAGCTATCGTCTTGTTGCCTCTGCAAAGGTTGAGCACTATCTTGACGAACAGCCACGAGGCTATAAGCATGGGCAGGAAGTTGACCTACTGGTATGGCAGAAGACTGATCTTGGATTCAAAGTCATTGTTGACAATCAGTATCCTGGACTTATCTATGAGGATCAAGTGTTCCAATATGTCCATACTGGTGATCGCTTGAAGGGTTACATCTCTACGGTTCGCCGTGATGGTAAGATTGATTGTACACTTCAACCAACAGGACAACAGCATGCGGAAGGCTTTGCAGAGGTCCTACTTCAATATCTGAAAGATAACGATGGAGTATGTGATCTTGGTGATAAGAGTGAAGCAGAGGATATTAAACGACGTTTTCAGGTGTCGAAAAAGGTGTATAAACGCGCTGTTGGCGACCTCTATAAACGTCATTTGATTATGGTTGAACCCCTGTCAATACGCTTAGTAAAATAAGATACTCTCTCTTAAATCATTTTTTTATTGTATCTTTGCAGTATAAATAAAGTATAATAAAATACGATGCAGAATCAATTTTCAAGAACCCAACTTCTTCTTGGTAAGCCCGCTATCGATACGCTTAATGGTAGTCGTGTCGCAGTCTTTGGTGTTGGAGGTGTTGGCGGATATGCAGTAGAGGTATTGGCACGCAGTGGCGTGGGAGCTATTGATGTTATTGATGACGACCGTGTTTGTCTAACGAATGTCAACCGACAACTCCTTGCTACTACTCGAACAGTAGGAAAGCACAAAGTAGATGTTGCTGAAGAGCGCATTAACTCAATCAATCCACGATGTATCGTGCGGAAATATCAGACATTCTATTTGCCTGATAACGCCGATCAGTTCGACTTCTCTCATTATGATTATGTCATTGATTGTATTGATACTGTAACAGCTAAGCTTGATCTTATCTATCGTTGTCATGAAATGAATATCCCATTGCTTTCTTGTATGGGTGCTGCTTATAAACTTGATGCCACACAGTTCCGTGTGACTGACATCTTCAAGACAATCAACGACCCATTAGCGAAGGTGATTCGTAAGAAACTTCGTAAGACAAAAATTAAGCATCTTAAAGTAGTATATAGTCCTGAAGAACCGCTTGAAAGTATCGAACAACCAGAGATCTCTTGTCGTTTTCACTGTATCTGTCCCGATAAGGATATGCGTAAGTGTACTGACCGTCATACTATTCCAAGCTCTAATGCGTGGGTACCAGCTGCGGCTGGACTTATTGCAGGTGGAGAAGCTGTGAAAGATCTTGTTAATCTTGCTAACACTATGCGTATCCGTCCTGAAGATGAGGCTACAAGCGAGCCTGCTCGTATCGCCCATGAGCGTGCTGCAAAGATGCTGGAGGAACATAAACGCCTTAAGGCTGAGAAGGCTGCAGCAGATAAGTAATGTTTTATGAAATTGGTGTAGAAAATAGCTCCATAAGTTAGAGTTTTTTTTATTTAGTTTGCTGTCATTTTTAACACTCTTGGTACTGTGTTTATTATCAGTACTTTATATCTAATAATAGAGTGATAGAAATGACAGCAAACTTTTATTTTATAATGTTGTCTTTTTAAAATCTAGCTTCATTTATAATCATGCTATGTTAATGAACCCCTGAATACCTATGAGTGAGAGTTATCGTTATGTTTTATAAGTTTGCTATTTTAGTAGTTAAGAACTGATTTGAATTCAAGAACCTGTTTTGTAAACTCACAACTTTGTTTTACCACCTAAATTGATAATAGTGTTGTCTATAAAATTGTTATTTTATCAAGTTCGTTGTTAAATAACATGAAAAAGCAATGATAACTTGGAAGATTATTACAATGTTACCGTTAGGTAACTTATCTTTGCGGTTACCAATTGGTAACATAAACAAATAATAGAATGAAGAATCGAGAACAAACAGAAAGTAGAATACTCGAAGCTGTCGCAAGTATCGTAGAAAGCGAAGGATTCGAGAAGCTTGGTATCAATACAATAGCTTCAAAAGCTAATGTTTCGAAGATGCTGATATATAGGTATTTTGGTGGATTTGAAGAGTTAATTGCACAGTTTATAATGCAGAAGGATTATTGGGCTAATACAGGTACTGTTATTATCAATCCTCAATCTGTAGGAGACAGTATAAAGAATATGTTCCGTAAGCAGATCGAGCAATTACGAAACGATGTAACTCTACGACGTTTGTGTAGGTGGGAACTGTCCTGTAACAACACAAGCATTGAGCAGCTTAGAGATAAACGTGAAGAAAATGGATGCAGTCTAATCAAACTGGTAAGTACATTAACAGGTTGTCCTATTACAGAGGTTGCCTCTTTAGCCAGTATACTCTCGGCTGCTATCAGCTATTTAGCTTTGATTGAAGACCAATGTTCGTCATATAACGGTATTTCTTTGCAAACTGATAAGGGCTGGGATGAGATAATGAAAGGGGTAGAAATGATAGTTGACTTATGGATAAAAAGTATTCAGGAATGAGAAAAGTAATTATTGTATTTGTTATTTTTATGGGATTTATGGATAATATAATGGCACAGAATTCAGACTATCTGTTTATGATTGAAAATGCTTGCAAGGCTCCTTCTGGGCATAACACACAGCCTTGGTTTTTTAAAATCAGAGAGTCAGAAATTGATATATACCCTGATTTGTCAAAAGAGTTACCTGTCGTCGACCCAAGTCATCGAGAGTTATTTGTTAGCTTAGGGTGCGCGACAGAGAATCTTTGTATTGCTGCTCAAGAAAAGGGGTATCAGACCGAAGTTAAAGTTATTAAGGACTCCTTTATTCGAGTTCTACTTACAAAAGATAAGAAAAAGCAATTTGATTCTTCATTGTTCTCTCAAATCGCAGTAAGACAAACAAATAGAAGTGTTTATGATGGAAAAGAAATTCCTAAAGATAGCATTAGTCTACTTAAAGCCACTTCTAATGACCCGTCTATTTCTATTTATTTTTACAAAAGGGGAACTGTTGATTATGAAAAGATTGCTAATATGGTTTATGCTGGTAATAGCTTACAAATGAATAATGAAGCTTTCAAATCAGAGCTGACAAAGTGGATGCGTTATAATAAGAGACATCAGAATAATACAAGAGATGGATTGAGTTATGCTACTTTTGGTGCACCAAATGTTCCTCTATTCTTGGCAAAATTTATCATGTCAAAGGTTATCAACGCGAAAACGCAGAATAAAGGTGATCGGAAAAAGATAGCTTCAGCATCTCATTTTGTACTTTTCACAACAAAAAATAATACTGTTGAACAATGGGTTGCACTTGGCAGAACCTTGGAACGGATATTACTGCGTTCAACGCAGATGGGTATTGCAAATGCTTATCTCAATCAGCCTAATGAGGAAAATGATATTACAAAAGAAATGGTAAAGCAACTTCAAATATCTAACGAGTACCCGACTATTCTTATAAGGTTAGGCTATGGAAAGAAATGCCTTATTCGCTAAGACGCGATTATAGGTCATGTATTCTTCCTGCAGATTAAAGTCGAGAAGCATGAAGTAAGTTTGGGTCAGTCCTAAAACCCAGTTGCAAGCCTATCCTCTTAAGCACACAATTTCATAAGCCTATATAAAAAGAAAGGAATATCTGTGACTCCTCTGAACTGTGCCCTGAATGCCTTAACCTTAGCATTGAATGACTCGGCATTTGCATTCGTAGCTCTGTTTACAAAGAAATTGAGTATGGTTTGATAATGATTTTCAAACGTGTCAATCACTGTGTAGAAATTGTCCACTCCCAGCTCTTCAACCTCATTAAACCATTTTGCCAGCTTCAGCCTTGCAGCATCCTTGATGCTCTTGATGTTATAAATATCGGTAAGTTTCATAGCCAAGTCATATGCCTTTTTCAGTGTCGGATAATGTTCAAAGATGATTTGTGCCCTACCTTTCTGTGTTTCAGTCCACTTGGTCTTGTGCTTGGTCAATATGAACTTTGCTCTGGCGAGCAACTGCTTACGCGTGTCACCATTGCTGTATCTAAATGGTATATATTCCTTTCCCTTACTTTTAGCTTCTTTTATCTCCTCATTCTCTTTATCTCTTGCCATCCATCGGTAAGCGATACGCATGTCATCCAGAGCATCATAATATAGTTTCTGTACATGAAATCTGTCATTGGTAATAAGTGCTTTGGGAAAAACAGAGCGGGCTATACGCATCATAGAAGATGATAAATCGAGTGTTATCTCTTTGACAGTCTCCCGTTTAGAAAGGTTTATCGTCTTGAGAATTTGGATGACGTCCTCAGCCTTGGTCCCTTTAACCACAGCTACCAAAGTCCCTTTTCTGCCCTTTCCCGCCTTGTTGGTCAGAAAAGTATAAACCTCGCCACTACTTAGACAGGTCTCATCAATACTTAGATTCTCTCCTATGTTGTCTTCAAACAATAGCCAGTCTTGAGCATGATCTAACTGATCCCAGCTACGATAATCACTGAGATGTTCCTTGTACTGTGTGGATAACAGCTTGCCATTTACGCCATAGTGAGCACCGATACTTGCGATGCTCTCTGCAGTGGACTCAATTCTATTCTTTTAAAAAAGAAACGAACTCGGGGGATAGTTTACTGCCCTCAGCCGTCAAATCATCATATGAATAAGTAAATATCTCTCCGTTGGAACTGTCACGCCATTTGCGACGGCGAACATGGAGGTAAACTGCTTTGCCACGAAGGGGGAAGTCCTGAATAACACGCTCGCTGGTAAAACCATAACTGCTTACGGTGCCTAACTTATGGTCTGACTTTTCCATAAAATTACGCTCGTCAAGCCAAAAATCAAACTGAGAAACACTCTCTTGAATATCGACCACATCAAAGTAGTCGGCAAGTACATCTGGAAAGATGCAACGTAATAATTGGTGACTCTTCATGATGCAAAGGTAATAAATACTTATGAAATTATGTGCTTAAGAGGGTAGACTTGCAACTGGGTTTTAGGACTGACCCGTAAGTTTTTGATATAGGTGAATCATCAAAATCTTTGGCGTGGTGGATATTTAGTAGGTTAGAATTGTCTGCCTAATATTTGTCCATCACGTTTGTATTTATATTTGAGCTAATCCCCAATTATCTTTTTGTTTTAGTTTGCTGTCATATTTAACACTCTTGGTACTGTGTTTATTATCAGTACTTTATAACCAATAATAGAGTGATAGGAATGACAGCAAACTTTTATTTTATAATGTTGTCTTGTTAACCCCCACTTTCATATCTCTAATTTGTAGAACAGTACAATGTTAATAAAACGCTGTTTATTAATGAATGAGAGCTATAATACGAACTTATAAGTTGCGTGTTAATGCTCAGCACTTGTGGTGTTAATTCCCAGCACATATTGTGCGGATGCTTAGCACCAATGGTGCGGAGGGTAAACTCCCTATGCAAATGGCTCTTTGTGATAGGGAGTAGCTTATAGAATAACCTGTGTTTTCAGTGAAACTGAAGGGTAATTATTATGGATGTTATTACCAGTTAATTCCAAATCCTATACTTGCAAAGACGATAGTTCTGTCTTTGTAGAGATTTATTCGTGAGTTATAGTGGCGGACGCCCAATCCGAATCTTGGCTTGATTTTACAGGTTCCTAAGTCGGTGAACGCCATTGCCTCGTAGTAGTCATATTTCCAATCACTATTTTTTCGTTTCATATTACTGCCATATCCGATTTGTGCACCAATATTACAATTCTCTGTGTGATAGACTACGTAGCCAAGATTTAAGCCCACAATGTGACTATGAGCATAGTCTTTTACACCATTTTCTTTAAAGAGAGCAATAGCGTTCTCATATCTAAGGTCTGCATATAGGTTATCGGTAATATTATAACCTAAGTCGCAACAGAGTTCGTAGGGCTTAAACTGTTTTGAAAGTCCTGTCCCTTGAACCTGCATTAAGGTCCTAAATGTCCCTTTCTGTGAGAATGCTGCTATTGGAATTAGTAATAGGAAAAGAAGAATAAGTCTTTGTCTCGTTTTCGAAACAAGGAAGTCTACGTAAGATAGTTTTCTCATTGTAACTGGATTTAATTAAATAATTAATACTTGTTACAAAAATAGAAAATATAATGTTTCGTGTCAAGTCTTTAAGAGATGTAGCCTGAAAGATTATTTAATTTTAACGCAGTTCGAATGTTGATAGGTAAGTGGGTCGTAGATTAGATAGGTTTGCATGTGAGTTAATTTGCTGTCATTCCTGTCACTCTCTATGAGTTCTTAAATACTTAATATATAGGATTTTAATGAGAAATGTTAAAATGATAGCAAATGAAATTATACTTCTACTTGGGTTAAAGCTTAACTCTTTGATAGTATTATGATATAACGAAGGACACTCCCAACGAATGATTTATTTAGAAGATGGTGTTTCGAATTCGTAATTAACCTTTATGGCTTTGTCTCGTGACAGTTGTCCAGGGTTGGTTCCTGGTTCTCCTTCTGGTACTTCACGATGATAGAAGGCATAGAATTGAGTCCACGCATCTAAGATTTTTCCGTTGTTATCGTGGAAGGACATAGGGATTGTTGAGAAAATAGGTAAGCCGTGATGATCGACAAATGATTTCTGAATCAATTCGCTACAATAGATTTCTTTGTCATCCGGCATGTAGAAACGATCGTATGGTCGACCAAGGTAGCTTAATGCTTGTTTCATAGAAGTATTCATGTCACAGTCAACGATGACTCTGCCTACTGCAATGAGTGGCTTTCCTTCTTTTCCTTTGGCACGATTGAGGAAGTTGGTAAGAGGAGTAAGTGACACCGCTTTGCCGTAGGCTTCTAAAGCATAATCGGCACTATCCGTATGATGGAAGATTGCCACGTGGTCAATCTTTAATCCATTAATACCTTGCGTCGCATCTGTGATAGGGTTGCTTGTTTCCTTCACAACGAACATGAGGTCACCTTCATGCAAGTTACGTAACGATATGTCCTCATCTTGGAAGGAGTCAGTAGAGCAGCTGACTAAGAGAATAAGGCACAGTAAGAGAAGGTTTGATGGGATTCTTTTTAGTTTCATGATAATTTATTTTTATGTACGTGTTATGTTTAAGTTTCGTCGGGAGTGTTCTTATAGGTAAATAAAAAGCGACTACCTTTTGGAGGATAGTCGCCTTTTGTGTTTTATGTTAGAACTCTGCGTTCTTTGGAGTACGTGCGAATGGGATTACGTCACGGATGTTTTGCATACCAGTAACGAAGAGGATGAGACGCTCGAAGCCGAGACCGAAACCACCATGTGGGCAGGTTCCGTACTTACGAGTGTCAAGATACCAATCGTAAATGTCACGTTTCATACCGCGGCTTTCAATCTCTTCAACCAGCTTCTCGTAGTTTTCCTCACGGACAGAACCACCGATAATCTCACCGATACGTGGGAAGAGTACGTCAGTTCCCTGCATTGTCTTACCGTCTTCGTTCTTCTTCATGTAGAACGACTTGATTTCACTTGGATAATCGGTCATGATAACAGGGCGCTTGAAATGTTCCTCAACGAGGTAACGCTCGTGTTCACTGCTGAGGTCCATACCCCAGTGAGTGATAGGGAACTCAAACTTCACACCGTCAGCAGCAGCTTTCTGAAGAATCTCGAAACCTTCTGTGTAAGTAAGGCGAGCGAAGTCTTCCTTCAATACACCCTCCAGACGAGCGATAAGCTCCTTATCAATCATCTTGTTGAGGAACTCAAGGTCGTCCTTACAGTGCTCCAAAGCCCAACGAACGCAGTACTTAATGAAGTCTTCCTCAAGATCCATCAGTTCGTCCTTGTCGATGAAGGCAACCTCAGGCTCAACCATCCAGAACTCAGCCAAGTGGCGTGGAGTATTTGAATTCTCAGCGCGGAAGGTAGGACCGAAGGTGTAGATAGCACCGAGTGCAGTAGCACCTAACTCACCTTCTAACTGTCCAGATACGGTAAGGTTAGTACGCTTACCGAAGAAGTCAGCACTATAATCAACCTCGCCACCCTTTGCAACGCGATCAAGGTCGAGTGTAGTCACCTGGAACATATTACCAGCACCCTCAGCATCACTACCTGTAATCAGTGGAGTATGGAAATAATAGAAACCATGCTCATGGAAATACTGATGGATAGCGATTGCCATATTGTGACGAATACGGAATACAGCACCGAAGGTATTGGTACGAAGACGCATGTGACCATACTTGCGCATGTACTCAAAACTCTGTCCCTTCTTCTGCATAGGGTAGTCGCTTGGGCAGAGACCGTAGATTTCAATCTCCTTACACTGAATCTCTGAGGTCTGACCAGCACCCTGACTCTCTACGAGCGTACCAACAACGCTGATACAAGCACCCGTTGTGATGCTCTTCAGCTTGTCTTCGTCAATAGTCGAAGGGTCAACAACAACCTGGATGTTCTTAATCGTAGAACCATCATTCAAGGCGATGAAGTCAACAGCCTTGCTGCTTCTATGAGAACGAACCCAACCCTTTACGTTAATATCTTTACCAAAGTCGGTGCAAGCAAGAGCATCGACGACTTTTGTTTTTTTCATTTGTTATATTGTAATTAGGTACTCCCCAAGTCTCTCAAAAGGAGAGGAATGTTGTTTGCCAATCTGTTTAATGCCTCAATAATAGCATTGCTTGGTTTCTCACATCCACTTCTTTTGAGAGGTTTGGGGAGGTTTCTATTTTATTCAAACGCACCCATACGTAGCATGTCAACCTCTTTCTCAGTGAGGAAGCGCCAGTCACCACGACGTACGTTCTTCTTTGTCAAACCAGCAAACTGTACACGGTCGAGTTTTACGACGCGATAGCCGAGGCTCTCGAAGATACGACGTACGATACGGTTCTTACCGCTATGAATCTCAATACCAACCTGAGTCTGATCCTGTGGGTCAGCATATTCGATTGCGTCAGCCTTAATCTCGCCATCTTCCAACTCAATACCGTCAGAAATCTTCTGCAAGTCATTAGCTGTAACAGCTTTATCAAGGAATACGTGATAAACCTTCTTCTTCAAGAACTTAGGATGAGTAAGCTTTGAAGCGAGGTCGCCATCGTTAGTAAGGAGCAGTACACCTGTTGTGTTACGATCGAGACGACCAACTGGATAGATACGCTCTGGACAAGCACCCTTTACAAGGTCCATAACAGTCTTACGCTGCTGTGGGTCGTCGCTTGTGGTAACATAATCCTTTGGTTTGTTCAGAAGGACATAAACCTTCTTCTCCAATGATACTGGCTTCTCTTGAAAGAGCACCTCATCAGTACGCATAACCTTGCTACCGAGTTCCTTTACAACCTCGCCATTTACGGTTACTGCACCTGAAAGGATGAATTCATCAGCCTCACGACGTGAGCAAACTCCTGCGTTAGCAAGATACTTGTTCAAGCGGATTGGCTCATTAGGATCGAAGTTCTCCTCCTTATATTCAATACGCTTCTTGAGTGAATACTTTGCATGTGGGTCATAATCAGCACTGTGCTGACGGTAACCACCTTGGTTATATCCGCCACGGCTGTTGTAACCACCGCGGTTATTGTTGTATCCACCACGGCTTTGGTATCCACCGCGATTGTTATTATATCCACCACGGTTATTGTTGTATCCACCACGACTCTGATAACCACCCTGCTGACGAGGCTGGTATCCACCCTGACGTGGCTGGTAACCGCCCTGATTTGCTTGATAGCTTGTCTTCTCCTCGCCCTCAGCACCATTGTTGGCGTTGTAACGTGGACGATAAGCCTGTGGCTGATAGCCATTCTCATCATTATTATAACGTGGACGATAGCCACCCTGTTGTGGACGACTTTGGTATCCACCACGATTGTATCCACCCTGTTGGCGTGGCTGGTAACCGCCTTCCTCGCCGTTACTATTGTAACGTGGACGATAACCACCCTGCTGTGGACGGCTCTGATAACCACCACGGCTGTTATATCCGCCACCATAGCTATTCTGACGTGGACGATAGCCACCCTGCTGTGGACGACCTACACTCTGTAAGCCAGAGCCGAAACCCTCAGGACGGAATCCGCCTTCGTCGTTGCTACTATTAGCCTTGTCGCTGCTGTAAGCGCGTTGGCTGTGAATACGTGGACGTTGTGTGCGTCCTGTGCCACGGTACTCTCTTTGATAGCCGCCTTGTTCGGCTGCTGAATAGCCGTCGCGGCTGTTCTCATTCTGCTCAGACTGAACTTCTTTGTTCTCGAATTCTTCTGCCATAATTGTTTTACTTTTAATTTGATACTACTGGCCTCACGGCCAATTTGTTATTACTTTTTTGTTGTTTATAAAAATCTTGAACTCCGTTTGACGGAGATACTCAGTTAAAATTCTTCTTCTTTGACTCTACAGGAGTAGTTAAATTCCTGTATAGTTGTATGGAGTGATTGCCATCAGTTCGGCTTTCACGCTGTCGCTGACGTTGAGTGTCTGCACGAATGCGTGTATTGTCTCCTCTGTCATCTTCTCGTTTGTGCGAGTGAGTGCCTTCAATGCCTCGTAAGGATGTGGATAGGCTTCACGGCGTAAGATGGTCTGAATGGCTTCTGCCACAACTGCCCATGTGTTTTCAAGGTCCTCTCTCAACTTCTCTTCGTTGAGGATGAGTTTGCGAAGACCCTTCAATGTGCTCTGTATTGCAATAACGCTATGTCCAACAGGAACACCAACATTGCGCAGAACAGTTGAGTCTGTAAGGTCACGCTGCAGGCGACTTACTGGCAACTTCTGTGCCAAGAACTGTAAGATTGCGTTTGCTATACCGAGGTTACCCTCACTATTCTCGAAGTCGATTGGGTTTACCTTGTGTGGCATTGCACTTGAACCAACCTCTCCTGCCTTAATCTTCTGCTTGAAATATTCCATAGAGATATACATCCAGAAGTCACGGTCAAGGTCGATGATGATGGTATTGATTCGACGAATGGCATCAAACACGCTACCTAAGTGGTCGTAGTTGCTAATCTGTGTAGTCCACTGCTCACGTTCTAATCCTAATTTATCACTGACAAAGCGATTGCCAAAGGCACGCCAATCATGCTGTGGATAGGCTACGTGATGCGCATTAAAGTTACCTGTAGCACCACCAAACTTAGCTGTCATCTTGCAGTTGCGCAAGGTTGCGAGCTGCTCACTGAGACGGTAAACGTATACTTCAACCTCCTTGCCCAATCGAGTAGGAGAGGCTGGCTGACCATGTGTCTTTGCCAACATTGGTACGTCTTTCCATGCTTCAGCGTATTCCTTCAGTTGCGCAATCAGTTCCTCAACCTGTGGATAGAATACTTCTTCGAGGGCTTCCTTGACAGATAATGGCACACTTGTGTTGTTGATGTCCTGTGAAGTCAGTCCGAAGTGGATGAACTCCTTGTAGTCATCGAGTCCGCCAATCTTATCAAACTCCTCTTTGATGAAGTATTCAACCGCCTTTACGTCGTGATTGGTAATGCTCTCAATCTCCTTCACACGTGCTGCTGCAGCCTCATCGAAGTTGCGATAGATGTCGCGTAACTGTTCAAAAAGTGTGCTGTTAAAGCTTTTCAGTTGTGGTAAAGGTAATTCGCAAAGCGTGATGAAATACTCAATTTCTATGCGAACACGATAACGGATAAGTGCATACTCTGAAAAATAGTCAGCAAGACATTCTGTTTTGCTTCTATATCGTCCGTCAATAGGTGATACGGCTGTTAATGCGTCAAGGGTCATAATCTTATTTATTAATATGGTGCAAATTTAGCAATAAAATCAGTAAAAGCGCAAATAATAATAATAATAATATCAAAAAGGATGCAGATAAAAGCTGAATAAAACAAAAAAGACTTTACAACAATGTTGCAAAGTCATCCGTTTCAAGTTTTAAAGGTGGGCGTTGACGGATTCGAACCGCCGACCCTCTGCTTGTAAGGCAGATGCTCTAAACCAGCTGAGCTAAACGCCCTTTAAAAATCCCCTGCAACCCCAAGAGATTACAGGGAAACACCCCTTGGTGGGCGTTGACGGATTCGAACCGCCGACCCTCTGCTTGTAAGGCAGATGCTCTAAACCAGCTGAGCTAAACGCCCCTTACTTTTTGTAAGGCGAGTGCAAAGGTAAGGAAAGTTTTTTATTCTCGCAAACAAATGGCAAATAATTTAGTTGAAATTCTCATTTTGGCTTGCTGCTAAGAGACTTTCTTATTCAATTCATTTATATCTAATGAATTATTTTCGCGAAAATGATTTGATGGTAATGGCTTGTTGTGTTGGTAATGTACTTTATAATTAGGTAGATCTTCTTATGAATGGGTTGGCTGTTGATTGCTTTTCTGGTTCTTCCTTTAAATATATAGCGTGTTGGGAGGATAAAGACTTATACACTTGTATGGTATTACTATACCAAATTATACAAGCTTTCAAAGGAGGATAAAGTTAGCGATAAATACAAATTGATACTATTTTATTCGTCTTCTACGAACAGCTTATTCCCTTATTGTTTGCTATTTGTAAACTCTTTTCATACAACTCAAAACCTATACATGCTCTTTTGGCATCTTAAAGACGCCTAATTGACTTGCAAAAGGTGCCCTTTTGAAGTCTTATTAACGCCCTTTTGAAGTCCAATTAAGCACCTTTAGCTTTGTTGCTTTATAACTAATTGATTTTCTGTTGGTTGCAAACTTGCCTTTTATACGTGTTTTTATCCTTATTTATAGATGTTTTATTTGAAATTATGTAATGATTTTTCAAAACCATGTCTACATAATTGAGGTATTAAATAGAAAGGGTTTTCTATGTCAGAAGGCGATAATGAAATAAGTAATTTGATAGTCTTAGCTATGATTTTGATTAATGTGCAACTTTGGTTCTTTCGTTAAGGAACTACGAAAAGCATCCACACATTTAACGGAAGAATCTATTTCTACTTATAATATAATTGTTTGTTTTGTTAGTAGAAGGCATGGATAGTTTTCATAAAATAGTTTATTTTGTTTTGCGTGAATTGTTTATTTTGATTATATTTGCATTGTGTTATATAATAAGGAACGAAAAGTAGAAGATTATGTCAGTAGAAATAAGACTGGAACAGAGTAAGTTCAAGGATAAGAAAGGAGCTGGTAAATGGTATGCTCGTACTGTTAGCACTGGAGTTGCAACGACCGATGACCTTGCCGATTCTATTCAGGAGAATACCTCGTTCTCACGTGGTGATGTGCGAGGACTTGTTATAGCTTTGATTGACGAAATCTCTTATCGTCTTCGTCAGGGCGAGACTGTAGCACTTGAAGGCTTGGGTCGATTCCATCTGACAGTAGAGAGTGAGCCGGTTGACAATCCTGACGACTTCGATATCAAGAAACATGTTAAGAATGTAAAGTGTCGCTTCGTTCCTACCAGTACACGAAATGCTCGTACTGGAAAGAAGAATCAGACCCTTGCTTATGGTGCACGTGTGGAGTGGGCAGAGCCTGAATATGATGATGAAGACGATGATTAATTCCCTTCTATAAAATGTGTTGGGGTTAGTTTGCATTTTTATAACATTTCTCTTGGCTTTATGTATAAAGTCAAGAGTTTTTGTTTTCTCCGGAGATAAAGGGATTAGTCGGAATCTTGTTGTACTATCGGATATTTGTCTTTCGTTTATGTAGAGAATAAGTAAACTGAAAGGTGATATCTATCATTAAGTCTCCAAAATATTTGACATTCCCTCTTTATTGTTCTTGTTTTCGTAAGATTTGTGCTGTTTTTCTTTGATGTTAAAAGTATTTTGTATATATTTGCACTCGGTAATAAAGTACTTTCTCTATACATACGGATTGAAATAGAGTGTATATGAGGTTAGAATTCGTTTATCGCGAATATAATAAGAAACTTAAGACTATTAGGGATAATACTCTAAAAATCGTTTTATAAAAGGACATTTTTTCAATTTTAGTTATTCTGTTAATCAGAAATAATAAGCTGATAGGTTTTTATAACCATTCTTTTTGTAAGATGTCCTCACTCTAAATAAACTTATTTTTTTAACATAACAATTATTAGAAATGAAAAAACTTTTACTTTTAGTATGTGCTGCAGTTATGAGTCTTTCAGCTTCAGCGCAGGCAGGTGATAAGGCACTTGGTGCACAGCTCGTATTTGGTTCTGAGACAAACAATATCGGTCTTGGTGTTAAGGGTCAGTACTACTTCACTGATCAGCTAAGAGGTGAGGCTTCTGTTGACTACTTCTTCAAGAATAAGGGTGTCTCAATGTGGGATATCAATGCAAATGTTCACTACCTCTTTGATGTAGCAAACAAGGTTAAGGTATATCCACTTGCAGGTCTTGGTTATACAAACTGGTCTTATAAGTATGAGTTTCCTGGTCTCCCTGTAGTTGAGGGTTCAGATGGTCGTCTTGCTGTTAACCTCGGTGGTGGTGCTGAGTATGAACTTACTAAGGACTTGAGCGTAAACGCCGAGTTGAAGTATCAGATTATTAGCAACTACAACCAGTTGGTACTTGGTGTAGGTGTAGCTTACAAGTTCTAAATAAATAAGGCAGGTCCTAAAGGCTCCGTGTTAGACTATAGCCTCTTGGCTAAGGTCAACGGATGAACTTTTAGGACCTGTCTATTTTGTTTAAGATAAACTACGGTGGTGGTTTTCTTACTCATAGTGGGGTGAGTTTTTATGCTTTTGATTCTTCTATCGCAATATAGACATTTGAAAGATACAGTCCTTTTTCTTTATATTGCCAAAAGAACACGTTCCTTTGTAGGCTTTTGCTGAGTATTTCGGAGGCAGTATAGCTTTCTTCATTTTCCATTCTCGTCTTGGAAAGGATGATGAAAGGAGGTGTCCATTTGTCCATAGCTACCAAACTTAATGTGTCTGGAATAAAAGGCTTACGTCTGTTTTTCAGGGCAAAACCAATGTAAACGAATATGCGATAGTCTGTATTCTTGATATATTCAATACAGCTTTCTGCTATAAGAAAGCTCTTCTTTATCCATTCTTTTTTGGATATCTCCTGTTTTGAGAAGTCTGTAATGTGGCGGTCGGTAGTGTGAACCTCAGCTGTCTGAAAACTGTCTATCCACTCCTGAAGGCTTTGTTTATATACCATCTCGGATTGAATTAGGTTTTATAAAAGAAAGAACCGGATAATTGATTACTAATTATCCGGTTCTTATTTCAGTGCGCCTAACAGGACTCGAACCTGCACAACGTGAGTTACTAGATCCTAAGTCTAGCGCGTCTACCAATTCCGCCACAGGCGCATAACGACTGCAAAGATACGCAATGTTTTGGATATAGCCAAATGTTTGGGAATTTCTTTTCTCTTATACACCTTTTCTGCCTATATGATTTTTGTTAGTAAATAATCTTATACTATTTGTTTATGAGTGAAATTAAATATATATCTTTGCGAAGAAGGTTTGGTTACTGAGTAAAATATCTCCCTGAGTTCTAATGTTATCACGATACCTTATGAGCATGAAAGGGCTGGTTTTGCAAATAACCGACTATGTATTTAACAATATTATTTCTTTAACTAACTAACGATTAACAATGAGAAAGACATTATTAACTTTTTTATTCCTGGGAGCTTTGTGTGCGTCAGCTTCTGTAGTTTACAATGGTGCTGGTGAAACCAGTGTAGTGATGAATCAGAAAACGGTGTCCGTTAAGGCTACTCCTACCAAGAATGCTTTGAGTAAAGATGAGCGTGCAGCTATCTCACTCATTACGTCTATGTATAACACAAAAGGCTTTGATAATACTGCATACCTAAAGAAACACTGCACAAAGAAGTTGCTGAAAGTGTTGAAGGCTGCGTATGATTATGAATATGATCCACTTCCAGATGCTTATGCAGGTTGGTTGTTCCGCTCTGGTGCCCAAGATGGCCCATCTAATGCACATAAGGTTCTGCGTGTTGTGAGCCTTGGTAACAACTGGTATCAGTATACTTTCTTGGATATGGGTATAAAATGTACCAATAAGGTAAAGGTTATCAAGGTTGGTAACAAACTGTTGTTTGACGAGATTAAGCAGGGTAAAACATAAAACTTAGAGTTTCTTCAGGACCTCCCAGTCCCTCCTTTTAGAGGGATTGGGGCTTGGGAAAGGTCTTTATCATCTTCCTTGCAAACTCTATAATTGTATCCTTGCCTCGTGCAAAATCCTCAGAAGCGAGCGATACCTTGTAGTCTGGGTCAATACCGAACTCCGTCATTTGTTTGTCACGATCGTACATTGGGCAAGCAGAGAAGCGCACTGACCATCCATTAGGTAGCTCGGAAGAGAAGGGTAGGCCAGCTCCGCCACCCGTACGGTCGCCTACTACAATAACATTTGGGCAGCACTTCATATATTTAACAAACTCATTAGCAGCAGAGAAGACGCTACGATTGGTCAATACGATAACTGGTTTCTGCCATCGGATTCCCTTCCCTGGCTTGAGATATTCTGGTTGTAATGCAGAGAAATCGTTATGTCCTTTTCCCGTTTTATGCTGTATGTAGCCAACGAGTAGCTCCTCGTTTGTGAAACGTGCAGCAAATGCTTCGGCATTTGTTAGATTACCACCTCCGTTGTTGCGCACGTCGATAATCAGTCCGTTACAAGGTTGAAGGTGAATGAATATATCGTCAAGGTTACCAGCTCCAATAGCATTTTGGAAGGTTTCACAACGTACATAGCCGATGTTATCATCAAGGACAGTATAGTCTAAGCCACTTGCAATGAGGTAATCAGTCTTAAGATAAAGACGTTGAAGTGTGTCAGAGTAGTTCTTGGGATAGTCTTCATGCCATGACCAATAGCGACCTACGTTGAAAGAGGTATATAAATTGACGTGTCCGTCCTTCAGTTCAGATAACATATTGGTCATAACTTCGAACTGTTGCTTGGCTGTCATAGCGTTGTCAAACTGGCGTGCATAACGGCTGTGTACCTCCTGCCAGTCTATTCCTTTCTGTGAGAAGAAACAGTAATGCTCATCGATAATTCGCCACAAAGCCTCAAAGTTACCTTGTGGACTATCTGGAAGTTGGTCATTGGTGACACAACTTGTTGCAGTACTGAGTATCGTCAGTGCAGGAATCAGTAAGTTAAGGAGGAAATGATATAGCTTTCTCATGGGATGAATTTATTGATAGAAAACTTACGAACAATACCTAATACAAGGAGATTACTCCATACATGCTGGCGCAGTTGGTTAATCTTTGCCTGCTGATAATCGCCAAGATAGCCAACACGGAAGGTCGTGTGGCGAACCGTGAAATCAAGAGTAAGCTGCTGGCGGAGCGATGGGGCAGATACAGGAGATGTGACAACAAGGTTATGATCATAGTTGTCACGAGTAAAAATCTCGTAATAACTCTGTCCGTAATTGGGCGAGAATGTCAGTCCGAGAAGTGGAACTTGCACCTCATATCGCAGCAGAAAAGGTATCTTTCGAAGGCGGAAACGATAAGTAGCAACGGCATTCGGAGCGATATTCACTTGTCCGTAAGCCTGTGCAGGATTGTTAGAATTACGCATATTGTAAAGGAAACCGAGTCGTGTATCAACTCCTCCACCCACTTTTAAGCGTAGTTCTCCCTCTCCAACGTTCCATTGTCCTAAGGCATATTGCCAGTTGTATTGGAAGTTGTAGAAGCCACCTAATTCATTGTTATTCTCCCTTCGATTACGTACTGATAGTATTTGTGCCTGATGTACGAGTTCTCTTGATAGCTTGGTTCCGTTCTCACGCACCGAATGAGAGATATAACGAAACTCGGTTCCCGTATATTCTTCAGGTGAGAGGTAGGTGTCGAGAGTGTTTACAGCACCTATTCCCAACATCTGTGTATTGGTAATTACCTTGTTACTACGCAGTGTGTCCTGTGCAAGTGTAGGCGTTGATAAAGCGAAAAGAATTATTGCTGAAAGGGAGAAACAGCGAAATAAGGACTTTTTTAGGTTCATAGGCATAATGAAAAAGTGTCAATAAAAGTGTAAGTCAAATAGATATTGCTGTCAAACTTTAGGTGATAAGCTGGTCGAGCATTTATAAATAGTCTTTGAAGGAGGGGACATACGGGCGGTATGTCCCCTTTTTCAATTCGTTATTTATCTGTTGTTTATTCGTTGTCGAAGAGGTTTAGCTGACCAGTAATCTCATCGATGACCTGCTGTTGAGACTTACCTGCATCTGGATCGAGGTTCTCTTCCTTTTCTGTAGCTGCAGAATTCTCTTCTTGTACGTCATCTTCATTACTCTCGTCATCTCCTTTCTCCTCTTCAGGGAAGCGTGTTGGTTCCAGTTCTTCAATCTTGTCAACTGTCCAAGTTGTCAATCGTTTACCCTTTGCCTTGAATCCCTTCACGCCAACAAACTGCTCTGCATCAATCTCCTCAGTGCCGCGTGCCGCATCAGCACCACCATAAGTAATCTGTATGCGAGGGAAGGCAACATCAGTCAGCAGTACCATCTGCGAATCAGAGTTGTCACCAATAAAGTTCTGATGACGCTTACTTGCTTCCATCTGGAATCGCTTCAAATAAGGATAACCTTGATTGTCTGCATCGAAGATGACAGCTGTCCAAGGCTTATCAGCATCAAACTTCTCTATACGGAGAATGTTATCTTCGTAGTGGTTGGATGCGTCAAAGTTGGTAATATAGAACTCTCCGTTCTTAAGTATCACAAGGATGCTGTCTTGATCAGAGAACTCTCCAAGGTAACGACCATGGTCTTCGTAGTTGATACGATTGACATCTGGGTCGAACCAAACCTTACGTCCACCCAAAGTGGAGTGTCCGTGGCTCTTCAGTGAGATACGATGAATACTCTCTTTGGTCAGCAGATTACCCTTTGCAGCACGACCCTTGATGAGAATACTTGCAAAGTCACGCTCCATGAAGATGTTTTGCTTCTTCTTGTCTGGGTTCGGATCGAGTGTAATCTTTATCAACTCAGCCTCACCATTAGGGTTAGCGGTGAAGTAGTTAATCTTTGAACCAGGCGTACCGAGGGTTACGTCGTATTCCTTATCACGTGTGATAGAAGTCACGTTGAAGCGTTTGATATAGTAAGGTCCCGTCTTTCCGTCACGATAAACGACGTTATAAATCGTACGCTTATCGTTCTTCTTAAACACTTGTACGTGAAGAACTCCCTTACCCACAAATACCTTGTCGGCAATTCGGATAACCTTATACTTACCATCACGGTAGAAGATGATCACGTCATCGAGGTCAGAGCAGTTCTGAACGAACTCAGCCTTCTTCAAACCCGTACCAATGAAACCTTCCTGACGGTCGATATATAACTTCTCGTTGGCATCAACCACCTTAGCAGCAACAATCGTGTCGAAGCTCTTAATCTCTGTACGACGTGGATGGTCGCTTCCGTACTTCTCTTTCAGGTGTGTGAACCACTCGATAGTGACGCGAACCATCTCGCTAAGATCCTTGTCAATCTCGGCAATCTCAGCCTTAATCTTCTGAATCAGTTCGTCAGCCTTATCCTTATTGAACTTCAGAATACGCTGCATCTTGATTTCCAAAAGGCGGATGATGTCGTCACGTGTCACCTCACGGATAAATGTCTTCTTATATGGCTCGAGTTTTGAGTCGACGAAGCCCACAACTTCATCAATATCTTTAGCCGTCTCGAACTTACGTTCCTTATAGATACGGTCCTCGATGAAGATACGTTCAAGCGAGTTGTAGAACAACTGTTCCTCTAATTCATGCTTGCGAATCTCTAACTCTAACTTTAATAAAGCCTTCGTATGTTCGGCAGAATTGCGCAATACATCTGATATCGTCAAGAACTCTGGTTTGTTGTCTCGGATGACACAGCAGTTTGGCGAAATGTTTATCTCGCAATCAGTGAAAGCATAGAGGGCATCAATGGTCTTGTCACTTGACGTACCCGGTGTAAGATGAAGTTGAATCTCCACCTCCGAAGCAGTCATATCCTCTACTCTGCGAATCTTCAGTTTGCCTTTCTCAACAGCCTTCGTGATAGACTCTTGAAGCGTGTTAGCGGTCTTTGTAAAAGGAACCTCACGGATGACGAGGGTTTTATTATCGAGCTTCTCAACCTTTGCACGCACCTTCAGAACACCACCACGCTGACCATCATTATACTTCGATACATCAATGCTACCGCCTGTTGGGAAGTCTGGATAGAGGTTAAACTCCTCGCCACGCAGGTAGCTGATAGCTGCATCACAGATATCGTTGAGGTTATGTGGAAGAATCTTGGATGACAAACCAACCGCAATGCCCTCAGCACCCTGTGCCAAAAGCAGTGGGAACTTTACAGGAAGCGTAATCGGCTCTTTGTTTCTGCCGTCGTAAGAAAGTTGCCATTCTGTTGTCTTCGGATTGAAGACAGTCTCTAAGGCAAACTTTGATAGGCGCGCCTCAATGTATCGTGGCGCAGCAGCACGGTCACCAGTGAGAATGTTTCCCCAGTTACCCTGCATGTCGATGAGTAGGTCTTTCTGTCCTAACTGCACCAGGGCATCACCAATAGAGGCATCACCATGTGGGTGGAATTGCATCGTATGACCTACGATGTTTGCTACCTTATTGTATCGTCCATCATCCATTCGTTTCATAGAATGGAGAATACGGCGCTGTACAGGCTTCAAACCGTCCTCAATATGAGGTACGGCACGTTCCAAGATTACGTAGCTGGCGTAATCTAAGAACCAGTTTTTGTACATGCCAGAGAGATGATGTACGGCAGCGGCATCAAACCTGTCGGCAGGTTTATAATCAGAATGGGAATCCTGTTCCTGAGTCTCTTCCTCAGGAGTCTGTCCATCCAAGTCTTTTATTTCGTCATCCATATAGTTCTTGTTTTATCACTTAAAGAAGCAAGATTTATAAGATTTGCAAATGTACGAAAAAAAAAGGAGATTGACAAATCAGAAGATTGCAGATTCCAATAGTTCTAAATTTATACATGGAAAGGGCAGAAAACCAAACAAGCAAAGTCACAAACTTTGCATATCAAATAAAGTCCAAATGTCTAGCTGCCTATAAACTTATTAAAAAAGGTGTCTACAGCTTCAACTACTTTCGTAAAAAGCGGCTAGGCAAATTAAGTCAACTTCAATAAAGTTTAGTGTTTAACTAAGTCAACTTTTTCTAAAGATAAGGTGCAAAGATAGTCAACCTAAATCAGGAAACTACATCAGAAAAAGTCATCTTATAAGAAGCGCAAAAAAATCTTCGCGAAGAAAACTAAAATTCTTCGCGAAGAAAATTGAAATTGTTCGCGAAGAAAATCAAAATTGTTCGCGAACTTTTTTCGGATTGTTTGCGAACAATTTTTTGTTTGTCTTAGCAGAATCTTTTTACGCGCTTATCAGCCCTCTGCAGTTGGACCTGAATGTTCGGTTTCTCCTGCTTTCTTTTTTCCGTTTTTCTCCTTCTTCGCCTTCGGTTCCACCTGCTCATATGTGACATCATTCAGTGTGAAATACTTCGCAGAGGCAAGGAGCTTCACAACTGGTTTCTCAATATGCTGCTGGGCACGGAACTGCTCAACGCGCTCTACCGCCTTGCTCTTAAACGAAGGGGTCAGTGTACCCATGTCGCCAAATTCCACGATGTCGCCATTGGCTACGATGTCATGAGCGGTCTCGCTAGCAAGGTTGAGCACGGCTGCCACCTCCTGGGCATTAAAGGTTGTTGACTTAGCAATGCGTGCGCAGAAATTACGAAAGTCCACGCGTTGCCTACCAGTTGGGCGCGCTACGATGACAGTCTTTCCAGCCTGCTTGCCGATGTTCAGCTTCTGTTCTCTCAAGAAAAATTGAATAGGTTTGTTAGCCATATTATCATTAAGGCGGTCTCCGTTTGTGAAAACTCCGTAGGCTCGAGGCCTTTTAGCCCACGGAGCGTTGTGAATATTAAGGATTATCGTTTTAATACTTTATAAATGGACGAAGATATTCGTCGTGTGGGTCTGGATCAAAACTATAAACCCAGCCACCATCTGTTATAATTAGCGGCTTATAAGCATAGCCTGTTCTGTTTAATAGTGTACTCGTGTAGAAAGCTCTACGTTCCTGTTTCTTTCCACCTACTTGGATAAAAGCTAAATCCACAGTATTGTTATTGGGAGAAGTTCCTGATACTTGTATCATGGGTCGGTCATAAAGAGGAAATGTTCCCATTTGGCCACCACCCCAATTATTAATATGAAGACTTATATTATTTACCCCCGGACCACCTGTATACATGAGGACATCAGTTAAGCTAGGGAGGAACCATTTTTTTCCGACAATGCTACCACTTAGCGTTTTACCAGCTGGTAATGTTGGAGTATACTGGGCTGCCGCATAGAAATAAATATAGCCGTCAATGTTACCCTTTATGGTTACACCATCAGCACTACCAGCTCCTTCCCAAGTGTACTTATATCCGTCATCATTTGGGACATCAGTGTCTGTTCCCAATTCAGGAAACTCTACATAATGGTCATTGATGCCCGAATTACTTGCAGGAGGAGTAGTACTAGGAGTAATAGGTGTATTCCAAATGTCGACTACATCAAGGGCTGCAGCCAGCTTCTTACTTTGGCTGACAACAACACCGATAGGAACCTTTGTGCCTCCACCGTAAATGGTTTCGGAGAGCAATCCTGTTGTTCCGTCATTCATCAGGTAAATAAAATTCTTGCGGAAAGTAATATTGATGAGATAAGATCCGTTAGGTTCAGTTTTTAATACTGGGCTTAAATTGAAACTGAGATTCTTTCCCGAGAAACTTTCTCCATATACAGTTAAACTTGACCATGGACCCGCTGTCGCATTCACCTTAGTAATATTAGCCCCTGGCAGGAGATATTCATAGTTCGACGAAGTAAGTCGGAAGCCATCATTATCCTCATGCTTAGTCCATGAACCGGAACCCAAAGACGGAAAATACCCTATAAAAGTCTTTGAGCCAGAACCACTCCAACTGTCATTAGCGAGATCATAAGTGGCTGCTGTGGGAATCTCATTATTGTTTACTGCTGATAGTGACAGAGAACCGATACTCGTTGTTCCAAAGCCCCCATCCTTGTAAGCGGTAACTTTTACCCTGACACGTGACACTGCGTGACGCATCACGAATGGTACCTGCTGCTTGTTGGGAGTTGCCGTAATGGTATAGTTATTAACACGACCTAACATGACATACTCTGAAGGATTGGTAATAGTCAGATTGTTACCATTGCGAGTAAAGCTGCCACTACGATACAAAACAAAGTCATAATTACCTGGACTTAGTGAGATGGAATTATTTCCTCCTGAATTAGGAGTAAAGGAACCACCTATAATAGAACCATTTATTTCTCCTTTGAATACACCACCCTGATAAGCGAGCATGGTATAGTTTCCATTTCCTATTGAGCGTGTCATGGTGGTAGCAGCACCAGATGATTGCTTCTCGGTGTCACGTTGGAGAACAACGTCTGCAACAATCCCGTTATCCATATTTACAAAGTTATGGCTGATTGTATCAGAACTGTTGGATACGGCACGCGTCTTTCCATTTCCTGTAGTAACCTCTTCGTTATAGTCGGCAAATGTTACAGGAAATGTTAGAGACTTAGATACATTGATAGTTCCTTCACTGTTTTCTAGATTTTCATCATTGGAACAGCTTGTAAATACTGAAAGTAAAATGGATAACACCATCCATAAATAATATTTCTTACTCATCTTTATTGTCTTTTAAAGTTCTTTTTTATAAAATTATTCTTCATTCCAAGAAGGCTGTTGCTTTGCAGGAGCAAGTCCTGTTCCATCACCAATAATGACACCTCCCTCATGTGTTTGCTCTCCTCCCCAAGGAGCTTCCGATGATGCACTTGGGTTTGGAGTTACAGAAACACAAAGGGGACCTTCTGCGCATACAGGTATAACATTGCATGTCGGTTGGCTGTACGCTAATTTCTCTAGTTGTTTTTTCTTCATATTCATTCTCTAATTATATGTGATAAAAATGTGATTAAATTGTTTCTTATTTGAATTTTAAGATAAATGCAAAATGGCACAAAAAAGCGAACAAAGGAAACTCCGTGAAGTCCTTTGTTTACAACGGTTACGCCACGCTTCGCGCGCGCGTAAGATGAAAGAAAAAAAGTATGATTAAACGCTAGTAGCGCCTGTGTGTGTGTGTGTGTGTGTGTGTGTGTGTGTGTGTGTGTGTTAGCAAAATATCTGAAACTACCAAATATAAAGCACTAAAAAAGGCAAAGAAATCAAAGTTTCTTTGCATAGCTTTATTATTCTGATATGTTAATGCTAAATTGTTCACGGCTGCAAAGGTACGGATAAAATCTTAAATAAAAGAAAGAAGTAGTCCTCAATTTTATAAAGTTTCGCAATAAACCTGTTCTTATTCGGCTAAAAAAGCGTAACTTTGCGACAAAAATTAAGGTATAAATAGATAATTATGGCACAAGAGGATGTTTTCAAGAAGATTGTAAGCCACTGTAAAGAGTATGGTTTCGTCTTCCCAAGTAGTGATATTTATGATGGTTTAGCAGCTGTTTATGACTACGGTCAGAATGGTGTTGAGCTGAAAAACAATATCAAGCAGTATTGGTGGCAGTCAATGGTATTGCTACATAGCAATATTGTTGGTATCGATGCCTCTATCTTTATGCACCCTACCGTATGGAAAGCAAGTGGCCACGTTGATGCTTTCAACGACCCATTGATTGACAACCGCGATTCAAAGAAGCGTTATCGTGCTGATAACCTCATTGAGGATCAGATTGGTAAATACGAGGAGAAGATAGAGAAGGAAGTAGCTAAGGCTGCTAAGAAGTTCGGCGAGTCTTTCGATGAGGCTAAGTTCCGTGAGACCAATCCACGTGTTCTTGAAAATCAGAAGAAGCGTGACGACCTTCATGCACGCTATACTGAGGCTATGCAAGGACCAGACTTGGAGGCTTTGAAGCAGATTATTCTCGATGAGGGTATTGTAGATCCAATCAGTGGTACAACTAACTGGACAGACGTTCGTCAGTTTAATCTTATGTTCTCTACTGAGGTAGGTGCATCTGCTGATGCTACTAACAAGATTTATCTGCGCCCAGAGACAGCGCAGGGTATCTTCGTAAACTTCCTCAACGTACAGAAGACTGGTCGTATGAAGTTGCCTTTCGGTATTTGTCAGATTGGTAAGGCATTCCGTAACGAGATTGTTGCACGTCAGTTTGTCTTCCGTATGCGTGAGTTCGAACAGATGGAGATGCAGTTCTTCTGCCAGCCAGGAACCGAGATGAAGTGGTTTGAATACTGGAAGAAGCATCGTTTGGCATGGCACGAGGGGCTTGGTATGGGTGATGATAACTATCGTTTCCATGACCACGAGAAGTTGGCTCACTATGCTAATGCTGCAACAGATATCGAGTTCCATATGCCATTCGGCTTCAAGGAGGTTGAGGGTATTCACTCACGTACTAACTTTGACCTTTCTCAGCATGAGAAGTACTCTGGTCGTCAGGTAAAGTATTTCGATCCAGAGCGCAATGAGAACTACACTCCATACGTAGTAGAAACATCTATTGGTGTTGACCGTATGTTCCTTTCTGTTATGTGTCACAGCTATACAGAGGAGGCATTGGAGAACGGTTCAAGTCGTGTTGTCTTGAAGTTGCCAGAGCCATTGGCACCTGTTAAGTGTGCAGTTCTTCCTTTGGTTAACAAGGATGGTCTGCCAGAGAAGGCACAGGAGATTGTGAATAGTCTGAAGTTCCATTTTAATACACATATGGAGGCTAAGGATTCTATCGGTAAGCGTTACCGTCGTCAGGATGCTATTGGTACTCCTTTCTGTGTGACAGTAGATGGCGATACTTTGGCAGACAACACAGTTACATTGCGTTATCGTGACTCTATGAAGCAGGAGCGTGTACCAGTTGAGAAGCTGCGTGAGATTATTGAAGATCGCGTATCTATCACTGCTCTACTGAAGAAGATTGATATTGACTAATTAAAAGAAGGATAGCTGAGTCGGCTTTTTAGATTCTAATAGAGTATCAAAGTTCTCTATTGTTTCTAATAATCCCACTCCGCTATCCCTTTCCGATTTAAATAAAAGACTATGACAAAGAAAATAAAGATGCTTATTCGTCGTGCTGCAAGTGTCTTCTGCTTGGGCGGAATGCTGCTTTCTGCAGGTCTCTTTACCTCTTGTACGGAGAAAGATAACACTGTAGAGGAGTTTACTAATTGGCAGTCGAAGAACGAAACTTATTGGAATAAGCTTTATACTGCGACACAGCAGAAAATTAAGAGTGGGGACACCTCTTGGAAGATAATACTTAATTATACTTTCCAAAATCAGAAACAGACTTCTGGTTCTGCACTTACTTATAGTCCTGAGGATTATATCATTGCACATGTAGAGCAGGCTGGATCAGGCACAGCAAGTCCGTTGTATTCTGATTCTGTGTCTATGCACTATATGGGCCGACTGATTCCATCTACAACTTACACGGCTGGGCTTATCTTTGATAAGTCATGGTCAAGCGATACTTTTAATGCAGCAACATCTCGTCCGAATCATAGTTACATAGGTCTTAGTTATGATTCTAAGGGGAAACCGATAAGTCTTGTAGATGGTTTTACGACTGCTTTGATGTCAATGCATCGTGGTGACCATTGGACAGTATATATCCCTTATCAGTTGGGTTATGGTGCGAGTGCTTCGGGTATAGTGCCAGCTTACTCAACGCTTATCTTCGACTTACGATTGGTTGATTTCTCTCACCCTGGTACAAAGTTGAAGGATTCATAAATAAAGGTGTATTGTCATAGCCTTTTTGAAAGGTCTGAATGACCTTTATTCTTATAGGTAGGGACACAAGTTCCCGTGTGTTCGACTCAATAATAGCAGTGAACAGATGGGAGCAAGGTCCCTATTTTACTTTTAAGAATTTGGTATTCATAGTTAGAGCCTTTTGTTTACTATCTTTCTTTAAGCTCTCATTATTTTTTATTCAGTTTTTCATTTATTCCAAATTATAGTTTCCTGTGCGTATATCCTTTAGTAAGTCTGTTACTGAAAGTCTTCTTGCCAAGATTCGTAGTGGTGAGATGATGAGCAGGAATGAGAAGTTTAATCTCATTATCCAACTCAGTATCCCATCTATCTTAGCGCAGGTGACGACAGTGCTAATGTTCTATATTGATGCGGGAATGGTGGGTTCGCTGGGTGCAGAACCATCAGCAGCTATTGGACTTGTTGAACCAGCGACATGGCTTTTCTTCTCTTTAGTGAGTGCAGTGACAATGGGTTTTTCTGTTCAGGTAGCTCACTTTATTGGCGCTAACGACTTTGCAAAGGCGCGTGCAGTGATGCGTCATGGTTATACTTTCGGACTATGCTTTGCGTTGTTTTTATTGCTGATAACTTTTCTTATCGGTTCTCGCCTTCCTGTATGGTTGGGTGGTGGTGCTGATATCCAACATGATGCAACTGTTTACTTCCTTATCTTCTCTCTAATTATTCCCTTCCACCTTATTGAATATATGTCGGCAGCTATGCTGAAGGTGTCGGGTGATATGCGTCGTCCGAGTTTTATGGCGATATTAATGTGTGTGTTGGATGTGATTTTCAATTACTTCTTTATTTTTCCTACACGCACAGTTTCACTTTTAGGGGTAGAGATGACGATGCCAGGTTTGGGTGAAGGAGTGGCAGGTGCAGCTCTCGGAAGTCTTTTATCCTTCGTTTGTGTAGCACTTCCATTGGCTTATTATGCAATCTTTCGCAGTCCTATCTTAGCTTGGAAACAGGATGTTGAGCGTTTTGTGTGGCGTTGGCAATATATATGGAATGCAATGAAGATTGGTGCACCGATGGCATTACAATATCTTCTGATGAATGGTGCGCAACTTGTTTCGACAATGATTGTAGCCCCTTTGGGTAATATCGCTATTGCTGCTCATTCGTTTGCTATTACCGCAGAGAGTCTCTGCTATATGCCAGGGCATGGTATTAGTGAGGCTGCCACAACATTGGTGGGGCAGAGTGTTGGGGCAGATAGGCGTGATCTTCATCGTAGTTTTGCGTGGATGACTGTGTCGCTTGGTATGGTAGTCATGGCATTTATGGGTGTTGTGATGTATATCTTTGCTCCAGAAATGATTGGCCTATTGTCTCCTGTGGCTGATATCCAGGTTTTGGGAACTTCTGTTCTTCGTATTGAAGCCTTTGCCGAACCATTCTTTGCTGCAGCTATTGTTGCTTATAGTGTCTGTATAGGAGCAGGCGATACGCTGAAGCCATCCTTAATAAACTTGGGTAGTATGTGGCTTATCCGTCTGACCTTGGCTTATGCACTGGCAACGCAGTACGGTCTTCGTGGTGTCTGGTTTGCTATGGCTGTTGAACTTTCTCTCCGTGGAATGATGTTTATCTTCTATCTTTTTAGGCGTCTTAGAGAAACATAATACGTTGTTATGTTATAAAGATATGTTATATATAATAAGGTAAAAGAGCATAACTATACCAAGTTGTTATATTATATAAGGTAAGAAAAAGTTTCTTTTATTTATTGTCTAAACACCATTTTCTGAGAGAATAATAAAGTTTTGAATAACTGCTTTTGACATATTTTATTGCCCAAAAGTGTGAAAAAGATGTTGAAAAAGCACTTTTTTACTAAATAATTAGAATTTTTTCGATGAAATTATGTAGTCTATTCAAAAAAAGTACTATCTTTGCAAACCGAATATAAATAAGTCGCTAAAATTAACAGAATTAATATTAAGCATTTATGAAAAAGTTTTTGATTGCACTTTCGATGCTCGCTATGGGTATCACAAGTACACAGGCTCAGGTAGCTTACGAGAAGGCTAAGGCATTTGACAACATTTACCTCGGTGTAGAGGGTGGTGTTACTGGTCCTCTTAATTTTAATCATTTTGCTCCAGTTAACGCTGCAGCTGGTCTTAAGCTCGGTAAGCAGTTTAGCCCAGTTTATGGTGCAAACCTCGAGGGTCTCGCATTCTTCGGTGATAACCGTTGGCAGACTGGTTCTTTAGGTTTCTCTCACAGTCACACTATTGTTCGTGCCATCAACCTCGGTTTGAACGGTACTATCAACTTCACAAACCTTTTCTGCGAGTACAACCCAGATCGTCGTTTCGAGGTAGGTGCTGAGGCAGGTATCGGTTATTGGATCACTTACGGTGACAAGCACATCATTCAGACTAATAACACTGGTGATGATACAGAGTTGACAGCTAAGACTGGTCTTACTTTCGCTTACAACCTCGGTGAGAAGAGAGATTGGCAGCTTTATGTAGAGCCGGCTGTTCTCTGGAACCTTACACACGGTCCTGGCGATGCTATTCAGTTCGGTAAGCAGGCTGCTCAGCTTGGTCTCTTCGTAGGTCTTAACTACAAGTTCAAGACTTCTAACGGTACACACAACTTCAAGGTATGGAATGTTGGTGAGTTGAACGATGAGATTAACTCTCTCCGTGATCAGCTTAATGCTAAGCCAAAGGAGGTTGTTAAGGAGGTTGTTAAGGAAGTTGTTAAGGAGGTTCCTGTACAGACAGCTCAGACTCTCTGCATTGACAACTTGGTATTCGTAACATTCGCTCAGGGTAAGTACTTCCTCACAAACGAGGCTAAGAAGGCTCTTGATGATGTTAAGGCAGGTCGTCACGTACAGATTGTAGGTACAGCTTCTCCAGAGGGTCCAAAGGCACTCAACGATCGCCTCTCTCAGAACCGTGCAGACGTTGTTGCTAAGTATCTCCAGAGCCGTGGTGTCATCGTTGATGAAGCTAAGGGTCAGGGTGTACAGGGCGTAACTTCTAACCGTTTGGCTGTTGTTTACGTTAAGTAATTAAGCTACCAATTAGCTAACCTTAATAAGGTTGGTTGACTGAAATAATAAACAGGGATGAATCTTTAAGGTTTGTCCCTGTTTTTTATGTCTTATTTTTATTCGTTTCTTACCTAATTATACTTTATTTATCTGTGTAAGAAAAAATATATCGAGCTGTGAAACAGAGCTTCATTTGTAAATTAGACCATAAATAATAGAATACATCTCTGTTTTATTTTGCCCTTTAATCTATTTAGCGTACCTTTGCATTGGTTTCATGTTATTTGATAATGTCAAAGGAAAATAGATTCGACCTTTTAAATAAAATACAATCGCCTGCAGACTTGCGTAAGCTTTCTTTGGATGATTTGCCAAAGTTATGTCAGCAGTTGCGGAAGGATATCATAGAAGAGGTTGCCGTTAATCCAGGTCATCTTGGCTCCAGCTTAGGTGCAACTGAAATAACGGTGGCGTGCCACTATGTTTTTAATACTCCAGAAGATCGTATCGTATGGGATGTCGGTCATCAAGCATACGGCCATAAGATTTTGACGGGTCGTCGTGAGAAATTCTGTAATAACCGTAAGTTAAATGGTTTGATGCCATTCCCTTCTCCTTTTGAGAGCGAGTATGATACCTTTACTTGTGGACATGCCTCTAACTCTATCTCGGCTGCCTTGGGCATGGCTGTTGCTTCTAACCTTACGAAGCAGCATCGTCATGTCGTTGCTATTATTGGCGATGGAGCCATGAGTGGTGGTTTGGCTTTCGAGGGTCTGAACAATGTTTCCAGCCAACCTAATGACTTACTTATCATTCTTAATGACAATGATATGTCTATTGATAGGGCAGTGGGTGGTATGGAACAGTACTTGTTGAAGCTTGATACCAACGAGACATACAATCGTTTACGCTTCAAGGCGTCACAATGGTTGCATGATAAAGGCTTATTGAATGATGAACGTCGAAAGGGTTTACTGCGTTTTAACAATGCTCTTAAGTCAGCCTTAGCACATCAGCAGAATATGTTCGAAGGTATGAATATTCGTTACTTCGGACCTTTTGATGGGAATAATGTTGAAGAGTTGGTTCGTATTCTTCGTCAGTTGAAGGATATGAAGGGACCAAAGTTACTTCATTTACACACCAAGAAGGGTAAGGGATATGAACCTGCTGAGAAGAGTGCTACGGTATGGCATGCTCCAGGTAAGTTTGATCCAGAGACGGGTAAGCGTATAGTGCAAGATTGCAGTAATGAACCTCCAAAGTTCCAAGATGTATTTGGAAAGACATTGTTAGAATTGGCAAAGAAGAATCCTCGTATTGTAGGTGTCACACCAGCTATGCCGACGGGTTGTTCTATGAATATAATGATGAAGGCTATGCCTGACCGTACCTTTGATGTTGGTATTGCTGAGGCGCATGCAGTCACTTTCTCAGCTGGTATGGCAAAGGATGGTTTGCAGCCTTTCTGTAATATCTATAGTGCCTTCTCACAGCGTGCATATGATAGTATTATCCACGATGCAGCTATACTTAACCTTCCTGTAGTCCTTTGTTTGGACCGTGCTGGATTGGTAGGTGAAGATGGTGCGACGCATCATGGTGCTTTTGATATGGCTTTCTTGCGTCCAATCCCTAATCTTACGATAGCTTCTCCGATGGATGAACGTGAACTTCGTAGATTGATGTACACGGCACAGTTGCCTGATAAGGGAACTTTTGTGATTCGTTATCCACGTGGTAATGGTGTTTTAACTGATTGGGAGTGTCCTCTGAAAGAGATAGAGGTAGGAACAGGACGTCGTCTTCATGATGGCTGGGATGTTGCTGTATTGAGTATCGGACCTATTGGTAATGATGTTGAAAAGGCTATAAAACTGATAGAGAGTGCTGAATCTCCAAAAACAGAAGGTCATTGTCCATCAATCGCACACTATGATATGCGTTTCTTGAAACCATTAGACGATAAACTTCTTGAAGAGGTTGCAAGTCGTTTCTCACGCATCATAACGATAGAAGATGGTGTACGTAATGGTGGATTGGGTTCTGCTGTTACAGAGTGGATGAGCGATCATGGCTATACACCACAGATAACTCGTATGGGTATGCCTGACCATTTTGTAGAGCAGGGAACGGTACAACAGCTACGTGAAATCTGTGGAATAGATCTTGAAAGTATCAAGAAAGAGCTAATTAAGGCTAACTGATAATTTTTCACTTACGCCTCACCATCGTTCAAACGAAAAAGAAAAAGAAATGAAAATCATCATAGCAGGAGCATACGCCATAGGAACCTATTTGGCAAAACTACTTTCTCGTAATATGCAAGATATTGTACTCATGGATGAGGATCCAGAGAATCTGGAGAAAATCAGTAGTGAGTATGACTTGCTAACTATGGAATGTTCACCCACAAATATAAAGGGACTGAAAGAAGCAGGTGTCGAACATACCGACCTCTTTATCGCTGTTACTCCAAGTGAATCAGCTAATATCGCATCTTGTGTTATGGCACATCAGTTGGGTGCTAAGAAGACTGTTGCACGTGTGGACAATCCTGAGTATGTTGAAGAACAGAATAAGGAATTGTTCCGTCAGATGGGTGTCAGTGATATTATCTATCCAGAAATCCTTGCAGCAAGGGATATTATTAATGGATTGAAGATGTCATGGGTTCGCCAGCGATGGGATGTACATGATGGAGCATTGGTAATGTTGGGTATCAAATTGCGCGAAACTTGTGAGATACTCAACCGTCCTTTGAAAGATATTAGTGGTCCTGATGATCCTTATCATGTAGTCGCTATTAAGCGCAATGACGAGACGATTATTCCTGGAGGTAATGATACTTTGCAGTTATATGACTTGGTTTATTTCATGACCACAAAGCAGTATATTCCGTATGTTCGTAAGATTGTTGGTAAGGAACAGTATGTTGATGTACAGAATGTTATCTTTATGGGCGGTGGTAAGACTGCTGCACGTGCCGTAAAGATGCTGCCTGAGTATATGAATGCGAAGATTATCGAGTTGAACCCTGCTCGTTGTGAGGTTCTGAACGATGCCTTTAGTGAAGATAGATTGGTCATTAATGGTGATGGACGTGATATTGGATTGTTGCAAGAAGAAGGTATTCGTCATACACAAGCCTTTGTGGCTTTGACCTCTAATGCTGAAACAAATATTTTGGCTTGTCTGACTGCTAAGCGACTGGGTGTTCGTAAGACGGTAGCATCCGTAGAAAACTTTGATTATGTTGGTACAGCTGATGGTCTTGATATTGGTACTATTATCAATAAAAAGGCACTTGCTGCCAGCCATATTTATCAGATGATGCTTGATGCAAACGTAGCTAATGTAAAGTTTCTTATGTCTATCAATGCTGATGTGGCTGAATTCGTACCAAGTCCAGACTCAAAAATAACCCGAAAGGTTGTAAGAGAGTTAAATCTTCCTAAGGGAGTGACTATTGGTGGACTTGTAAGAAACAAAGAAGGAATGCTTGTTTCTGGTAATACACAGATTGAAGCAGGCGACTCTGTTGTGGTCTTCTGTTATAATGTTGATATGAAAAAGGTGGAGAAATTATTTATTTAACCATGCTTAATCTGAAACTTATTTCCAAGATTCTTGGCTCCTTGTTATGGATAGAAGGCGTACTGATGCTCAGCTGTCTATTCGTGTCTTTGTTTTATAATGGCAGTGACATTATACCATTCGTGTGGAGTATTCTCATAACAGTAGGTGCTGGTTTTATCTTCAGACTGTTAGGTCGTCATGCTGACAACCTTTTAGGACGTCGTGATGCTTATTTTGTTGTAACGATATCTTGGATTCTTTTTACGATATTCGGTACACTCCCCTTTATGATTAGCGGAGGTATTGGGAGTTTCACTGATGCATTCTTTGAGGCTATGTCAGGCTTCACTACAACTGGTGCAACGATTATAGACTATCCTGAACATCTACCAAAAGGACTCCTTTTCTGGCGTTCATTGACACAATGGATTGGTGGATTGGGAATAGTATTCTTTACTATAGCCATTCTGCCTTCTATGGTGGGTGGTTCGGTAAAGGTCTTTGCGGCTGAAGCGACTGGTCCTATCAAGAGTAAGCTACATCCGCGACTAAGCACAAGTGCTAAGTGGATATGGGTAGTTTATTTGGTTCTGACTACTGCTTGCATTCTATCATATAAGGTATGTGGTATGGGATGGTTTGATGCTTTCAACTATTCAATGACCAGTACTGCGACGGGTGGATTCTCTACGGAGAGCGGTTCTATCACAACCTTTCACTCTCCAGCAGAGGAGTATGTCTGTGCATTATTCTGTTTCCTATCTGGTGTCAACTTCACATTGCTATATGCCTCGGCAGCAGGATTAGATATTAAGAAGCTCATAAAGAATAGTGAGTTTCGTTTCTATACCATTATGGTACTCTCGTTTGCTGTCTTTGTTGCTTTTGAACTTGTTTATCGCAATCATTATGATATAGAGCATGCCTTCCGTAGTGCGCTCTTCCAAGTTGTTTCCTTTATAACAACGACAGGACTTTTCAGCGATGATGCTGCTAAATGGCCTCATGTCACATGGGTTGTCTTGGCTGCTTGTATGTTCTTTGGCGGCTGTTCTGGTTCTACCAGTGGTGGTATCAAGAGTATTCGTGGTGTGATGTTATTAAAGGTGGTGCGCAATGAGTTCCGTCAGATACTCCACCCTAATGCTGTCTTACCAATGAAGGTTGATGGAGTGAATATACCACAGTCAAAGCGTGTAACACTTTTAGGTTTCATCGGACTTTATCTTATTTTGACACTCTTCTGTGCCTTTACGATGATCGCGGTTGGTATTGATAACACGAATGCTATCACGATTACGTTGAGTTCTTTAGGTAATGTTGGCCCTACTTTGGGTATGGAAATTGGTCCTACAATGTCTTGGGCACAGCTACCAGACTTGGCAAAGTGGATTTGTTCCTTCCTCATGCTCGTAGGTCGTTTGGAACTTTTTACGGTCTTAGTACTCTTTTCCCCAGCTTTCTGGAAGGAAAACTAAGGTAGGTAAAAGCCTGAGTTTGGGTTATAGTTCTATCTACATTGATACTTTCTAAAGGCTTTTAGCATTCCTTCATTTCCAACGTTGGTGAATTATTTTCATGAAAAGAAATATTTATTTTCACGAAAGAAAATATTTCTTTTCATGAAGAAAAATGTTTATTATCGTGAAAGGAAAGTGTTGATAGCTGAAAATGCTTTCTATCTCCCCTAACTTCTCTTTTAGTTATATAGCGTATTATATGTTATCAAAAGCACTTTATTTTGTCTACAAACAGGGGTAAATTCTTTAAAATAAATAACATAAACGGATCATACAACTTTCTTATTACTCTTTTAACAGTAATTGTGTTGGAAATAAGTTGATAATGTGTAAATTTGTGACCAATAAACTTAAATATAATAACCAAAACGTACTATAAATGAAAAGAACAAACTATTGATTTTATTTGTTGCACTTATAGCAACATTGTCATTTTCTTCTTGTTTGAATGACGATTATGATGAACAGGCAAAACGTAACCGCCCAACAGTAGAAGAGTTGAAGGCTGCAAGCCATACTATTCAAGGTCTTTATCATGGTAAACTTTCGAGATATGGCCTAAACGAACGGGAACAACTTGAAAGAAAAGATTCTGTGAATACGACTTGGGAAATCAAAGATGACACAACACTTATTATCAAAAATATCCCAACTAAGATGTTGACGGCAAGTATTATTGATACTGACTTGAAGCAAGCTATTGAGGCTTTGCCAAATCAGGAAATCAAATGTGCTATTAGCGTATTCAACGTGAAACCAATCCTCTTTTATATTGCTCCTTATCGTTTGGATTTAGGCAAGATTACTTATGGGGGTAAAACTCATGATGTAGCTGTAGCTTTCCTTTTCAAGAATAATTATACCTATGGCGGTTATGATGCAGATCGTAAGGTGGTTGGTGCTCGCCTTTTAGAGGCAGGAATGGTTGTTGATGGTGTCTTCGACAAGTCTGTTAGTAAGGGTGTTGACTATTTCTTTCTTGCTTCTGAACCAAGAGTATAATATGTATATAATAGAATAAACGAAAGTCTGGGATTTTTTTTCAGAGATTCTCGGACTTTTGTTTTCTATAATGGTCTAATCGTAACTATTCAGCGATAAGATGTATAAACTATTATTGATTATCAGTAAGTTACATAAATAGACACAGACAAATTCTAATAAAGAATGTCTTTTCGAGACTTTTTGCCACAATATTAAGCTCATAAGTTCTTGATATTCAACGTTTATTATCGCTGAATAGTTACCGTTAATTTATGATAAAATTAAAGTATGTTTTATATTTTGTCAACTTTAATTTGTAAATTTGAGAACTAATAATAATAATTCAATCATATGAAAAAGTCTATTTTTACAATGTTGTTCCTGCTGTTAGGTATGACAACATCTTTTGCACAAAAAGTATCTGTTCCAGAGCCAGAGTTTGCAGACCAGACTTACCTGCTTACTTCCGACACAGAGTATCAGAAGTTACCACGTGAGTCAGGTATTATTAAAAGTAAGGCTGGTGCTTCGTTGTATCTTGTTGGTATTGGAAAAGTAAAAACACGTATTACTTTGAGTGGTCCTACTTCATCTGTAACAGTACCTGCTGGTAAGGATGTCCGCCTTATTATTAAGGCTGCAAATAACTCAACCGATCCAGAGTCATTTATTAATATTTTCCCATTCGAGGTGAAGGGTAAGGAACGTAGAGCGCAGTTGGCTGAAGCTGGAACACTGTCTGCGACCAAGACAAACTCTCTCGGACAGATTTCTTTTAAGGCCAAGAAATATAGACAGAGTTCTTACTATATCGTTATTGAGAATCTAAAACCAGGTGAGTATGGTATCTCTTTGGGTGATCCTGACAAACGAAATGAAAAGAATGATATGAAAATAACAACCTTCAGTGTAAAATAAGGCTGTTGTATTTGGATATAATGTGGCTGTGTCAACATTCTTATAATGAGTGTTGGCACAGCCTTTTTATTTCTTGATTAAGTAGGATTTATCATACTTAAAGGATATAATTACGCGGGAATAATGGTATATGTTGTCGCTAATTCTGCCATTCTGTCAGTCTTCCCCTGTTGGCACGTCATTTGTCTAATAATTGGCGAATGACGCTGTTAGTAACAGTTACAGACGATATAAGTCTGATGATACTGTGATGGACAGTTGTTAATAACTGAATACGAATAATAATAAAAAAAAAGATATACAATTATGGGAAAGATTATTGGAATTGACTTAGGAACAACAAACTCTTGTGTTGCTGTATTTGAAGGTAATGAGCCAGTGGTAATCGCTAACAGTGAAGGTAAGCGTACTACACCTTCTATCGTGGGTTTCGTTGAAGGCGGCGAGCGTAAGGTGGGTGATCCTGCTAAGCGTCAGGCTATCACAAACCCAGAGAAGACCATTTACTCTATTAAGCGTTTCATGGGTGAGACTTACGCACAGTGTCAGAAAGAGGCTGAGCGTGTTCCATTTAAGGTTGTTAATGAGGGTGGTTATCCACGAGTTCAGATTGACGACCGTAAATATACTCCACAGGAGATTTCTGCAATGATTCTGCAGAAGATGAAGAAGACAGCTGAGGACTACCTCGGTCAAGAAGTAACTGATGCAGTTATCACCGTACCTGCTTACTTCTCTGACTCACAGCGTCAGGCAACTAAGGAAGCTGGTCAGATTGCTGGACTTAACGTACAGCGCATCGTGAATGAGCCTACTGCTGCAGCACTTGCTTATGGTGTTGACAAGGCTAACAAAGATATGAAGATTGCCGTGTTCGACCTTGGTGGTGGTACATTCGATATCTCTATCCTTGAGTTCGGTGGCGGTGTATTCGAGGTTCTTTCTACGAATGGTGATACTCACCTTGGTGGTGACGACTTCGATCAGGTAATCATCGATTGGCTCGCTGACGGCTTCAAGTCTGAGGAGGGTATCGACTTGAGAAAGGACCCAATGGCAATGCAGCGTTTGAAGGAGGCTGCTGAGAAGGCTAAGATTGAATTGTCAAGCTCTTCTTCTACTGAGATTAACTTGCCTTACATCACTGCTGAAGGTGGTGTACCAAAGCACTTGGTAAAGACCTTGACCCGTTCACAGTTTGAGCAGTTGGCACACAGCCTTATTCAGGCTTGTCTTGTTCCTTGCCAGAACGCTATCCGTGATGCTAAGTTGCAGACATCAGATATCGATGAGGTTATCCTCGTAGGTGGTTCAAGCCGTATCCCTGCTGTGCAGACATTGGTAAAGAACTACTTTGGTAAGGAGCCTTCAAAGGGTGTTAACCCTGATGAGGTGGTTGCTGTTGGTGCAGCTATTCAGGGTGCTATCCTCAACAAGGAAAGTGGTGTGGGCGATATCGTATTGCTTGATGTTACTCCATTGACCCTCGGTATTGAGACAATGGGTGGTGTCATGACAAAGCTCATCGATGCAAACTCTACCATTCCTTGCAAGAAGAGCGAGGTGTTCTCTACTGCAGCTGACAACCAGACAGAGGTTACTATCCACGTTCTGCAGGGTGAGCGTCCAATGGCAGCACAGAACAAGTCAATCGGTCAGTTCAACCTGACAGGTATTGCTCCTGCTCGTCGTGGTGTACCACAGATTGAGGTAACATTCGACATCGATGCCAACGGTATCCTCAACGTATCTGCTAAGGATAAGGCAACAGGTAAGGAGCAGAGCATCCGCATCGAGGCTTCAAGCGGTTTGAGTGAGGAGGAAATCAATCGTATGAAGGCTGAGGCTGAGCAGAACGCCGAGAACGACAAGAAAGAGCGTGAGAAGATTGACAAGCTGAATCAGGCTGACTCAATGATCTTCACCACCGAGAACTTCTTGAAGGACAACGGTGATAAGATTCCAGCCGACCAGAAGTCAGGTATCGAGTCTGCTCTCCAGCAGCTCCGTGACGCTCACAAGTCAGCTGACGTTGCAGCAATCGACACAGCTATCAACAACCTCAACACCGTTATGCAGGCAGCATCACAGCAGATGTATAGCCAAGCAGGTGCACAGGCAGGTCCTCAGCCGGGCGCAGATGCTGGCCAGCAGGAGCAGCCAAAGCAGGATGATACCATCCAAGATGCTGACTTTGAGGAGGTGAAGTAAAATAGGATAAATAACTTTAAAGCCTTGATAGCTTATAATGATGAGCTATTGGGGCTTTTTTAATGAATAATCGATATGACACGTTTTTCTGAGCGATACGGTTATGTAAAACCATCTGAAGTCTTAATCAGGGAAGGTATGCCTCTTAGTATTCAAAATGCGATATGTACATGTTTCGATAAATTGAAAATTTTTCTCCAAAGGCAAATGGGTGATAACGCCAGAGGAGTTGCGGAATACAAAACATTAGAGAAATATTTATGGGTTTATTTTCTCAATAATCGGGAAGCTTACTTCAGTTATCATAATTCTGTGGCAACAGATTTCTTGGAAGATGATAATGCATTATGGTTTAAGAAACTCGATTTAGTAGAAGTGGCTATCAAGTATCTTTTTAACCGAGAATCGCAATTAGAGGAATATTATCGAGTCAAAGGTTCAGTGGCAGAAGCCTTTACTACTGTATTAAATTCCCACTTTGAACGTCTCAACTTCGCTTATCGTGTAGTCGATAAAGAAATAGTGGAAATAACATCGAAAGAGGAAATTGCCGCAATAGAAGATGCTTTGCAAGACTCAACCGCTAACATAAAAATGCATCTTAGTAAGGCATTAGAACTCTACGCAAAACGACCTGAAGGAGATTATTCCAACTCCATTAAAGAATCAATATCAGCCGTAGAAGCATATTGTCGAGAAAAGACCAATGAGAATACATTGGGGAAAGCACTAAACCATTTAGAAACAAAAGGTATATCACTTCCTAAGGTGTTAAAAGAGGCTTTTGAGAAGTTATATGCCTACACAAATCAAGGTAGTACAGGTATTCGTCATGCATTAATGGACCAAGATGGTACTTATGTGCCAAGTAGGGATGAAGCTTTGTTTATGCTTGTTTCATGTAGTGCCTTTATTAATTACCTAAGCAAGAAAATTTAATGAGACATGAATCTATGACCCTTGAACAATACAACCAACTACTCTACGACTACGCACACTGTGCTGGCACTCACTGCGAGAAAGTCAGCCAGTGCTTACGCTACACCGCTAGTGAAGGTGTATATCAATAAGCATAAAACTGAATGCTCCTTCGAGGGGCATCCAGTTTTGCAACACAAGCCAAGCCACAAGATCTGCGTATCCAATAAAGACCAAGTGTCTAGCTTTCCGGCATGGGTTCTCAACTTGTGTCTAGCTAGTAGACTTACAAAAAGACTGTCTACTTATTCAGCCAATATAACAAAAAAGTGTCTAGCCAAATCAGGAAAAGTCATTCAGAACCTTCGTTAAGCGGATAACTGCAGTTTTTACAGTATGTCATAATTATATTATTTTGAAATTAGAGGTTGCTATCCGTTAATTTGAATCCGATATCTTTATATTAATAGCATCTTGAGCAGGAACGATAACCTTCGCTTCGTGCGGAACTTAAAGATATACGGGAATAGTTCCCACGCCATAATGCTGGACATGATGGTGTGGAATGGTAACAAGAACCTGTGGGGGTGATATACACGGTTTGTCCTATGCTGGCTGAGCGAGTTGATCGATTCTTACGAGTTTTATACTTACGTGTTTTCGAACGTTTGTGAGTTTTTCTTCCACTATGCTTCTTCTGTTTCTGTATGCTGATAGATTCAGTATTGGTGGTAGAAGTTGTTTCATACGTGAAACTGCTGGTTCCAATTAGAGTTACCGCAACTAAAAGGATAGAAAGTAAATGTTTCATAACTTTGCTTATGTTTGTTATTAATAAAGATTGTATCTGCAAAGGTACAATTTTTCTTTTAGTTTCCCATCGTATGAGTGCTTCTTTTCGATGTATTCAAGTTTTGGGCAAGTGAATAGTCTTGTATCAACCCCTGCCGAATGCATATTGCATCTCTGTTGAATACGTATCTAACTGCTGGCGAACACGCATTCCCTTGCCGACAGATGCGGTGAGCGTTGCTGGCAGATGCGTATCTAGCGTCGGTGCAATACGTATCTACAGGCAGCTAGATACGCATTCGCCAGCACGTAGATACGGTGGGCGCAGTGACAGAATATGTATTTGGCAGCGAGCTTTCACTGGGCAACACCTCATGTTATAAGAAAAAAATGTTCGCAAACTTTTTATGACTGTCTTAGTAGAAACAATAGACTGACTGATAAAATGGTTTTTACACGCACAAGAAGTACGATTGTATTGCATGGAATGTACCTTTGCCAAAGGGGCATTTGAGCTGGGATATAGTTCGCCAGAAATGCGGATGCTGTTTGCGTGAAATTTCTAACCTGTTTGCAATAAATTTATATATGGTTAGGAATTTACGGGGAACAGGTTAGAAATAAATTTATAACAAATAAAAATTTTCCGCTAACCGTATAGGCTTGGAACTTTGACCTTTGAACTTTAAAAGTAAGTAATATTCCTGCATTTGACGAAATGTACTTCCGTGCCCCACAATATATACTTTTGTCACTTCTAATCCTAGAGCTCTTCTTTAAGAATTCAATTCTTATATTATATAAATTTGGGTCTTCCGGAATTTGGAGTGATGGTTTTATGTTTTTCAGGTTTCTTGATGATAAATAAGTATTGTAAACTCTTAAATATAAGCTCTTTGTAGTGTGGATGTCCCATGTTAGCTAAGTATAGATTTTGTAGTCTTTATTTTAGCACTTTACATTCTTTAGTATTCAGTAAATAAAGGGATGTAAAAGAATAGAACTCCAAAAAGGTATTGATAATTAGATATTAACGATATCACTCCAAATCCCGGAAGAACCATAAATTTTTGTATTATCTTTGCACCTATTATCTCGTATTATAAGTCATTGCAGGTGAAATAAAAGGATTGTAGCAATTACAGCGGTCTCAGGCAGATTGTCAGGATTATTACATATATATAAAAATAAAACAGCATGAAAGAAAACATCGTCATCAAGTATCGCCATACGGTACTTTTCTATCTCTTGGCAACCCTTATCCCATGGATATTTTGGTTTGCTGCCAGTTATGTAAGTCATCATGTAGTTTATTCGGAAAGCACATGGGTAGCGCCATTGTTGGGATTGGCAGGACTTTTCTTCCCAATGTTTCTGACCATTATTTTGGTTTTTCAGCGTCAGGAACTGTGGAAAGACTTTCTTGGAAGATTCCTAAACTTGTCTTCCGATAAGTGGCAATATTATCTCACAGCCTGCCTACTGATGCCAGCAAGTATCTTGTGTGCTATGGCAGTTTCTCTGTTGTTCGGTTACAGTCCATCGCAATTCATTATTACAGGTCATTACACCTTCACTTCGGGTGTCTTCCCTGTATGGTTCCTCCTTATACTTGCACCTACGCTTGAGGAACTTGCATGGCATGGTTATGGAACAGACAGTCTCCGTTCTCGAATGAGTCTCTTCAAAACATCTATGCTGTTTGCAGCTTATTGGGCAGTTTGGCATTTTCCCCTTGCAGGTATTAAGGGTTATTATCACGCTAATGTGGTGAGTGAGGGCTGGCTTTATTGTCTGAACTTCATCGTTAGTATTTTCCCTTTTGTTATCTTGATGAATTGGCTTTATTATAAAACCAACCGAAATATTCTCGTAGCTATTATCTTTCACATTACGGCAGGTTATTTCAATGAAATATTTGCAACTCACCCTGATAGCAAGTGTATACAGACGGTATTACTGCTTATAGTGTCTGTTATCATTGTGGTTAAAGAGCGTCGACTTTTCTTTAACCGAGCGTTGGAGTAGAGTGTACTCACCATTTAAATCTTAGTTCCAAGAAAAATACGATTATTTAGGTATTAACTGCACACTGGCTGACGCTCGCAGAGGGTCAGCCAGTTTTTATATTGTTCAACCTGTATAATACTTGATGTAATCGTGAAAAAACTTATATACTCTTTTCTATAAATTTCTTATCTACTACACTAAGTTTGAAAAAGATTCACTATCATTTCTAACATTTAGCATTGTAGTTTACCTCACAGAGAAAAAAATATCAAATTTTCATGTTATATGATGTTTTTTTACTACTTTTACAGAATTAACAATGAGCAAAAGATTTACTGATTATAAGTATTATGGAGATAAAGACATATAAAGATTTATTATGTCAGTTTGAACAGTTGCCTAAACAAGACATACGCCCCACCTTCATGGATATTTGCAAATATCCTGGTAGTAGGTTTGAAGAGGTATGTAGTAGAATCTTGCAGTTTTATCTTAATCCTTTTGCAGGGCATGGATTGCATGATTTGTGGCTATTGGCATTGTGGCGTGCCTCAGGGCAAGGTGAGACGTTGCCGTTCTACAACAAAGTAGAATGTGTTACGGAAGAGTATGCAGGAGATAAGAGAATTGACATTATTGTAAAATCGGAGGAGTTTATCATTGCGATAGAAAATAAGACAACAGCTGACTTATATAATCCATTGGATATATACGCCAATCACATTCGTAAGAATTATTCAGAAAAAAAACAAAAAATATTGGTAGTCTTGTCAGTCTTTCCTCTATTAGATTCCAAAAGTAAGAGTTGGATGACTCAAAATGGTTTTCGTCCGATTCTTTATAAAGATCTGTTTGCAGAAGTCAATAAAGAATTAGGTAATTATATGATGTCCTGCGACCAGAAATATTTTACTTATATGCTTGATTTTATGAAAACAATTGATAATATGAACAACGCAAATAATAAAAGAGAATTTGAGTTTTTTATGCAGAATAAAGAAAGTATCGAGGGGCTTATTAATCGCTACAATGAATTCCAAGAAGGTATTCGCTCACAACAGGTGGAACAAATAGCTTCTCTTAAGGAGAGAGTAGAAGAAAGGACCAAGGTAGATTGGTGGGTATGGAAAGGATGGGACCTTGGTGTTTCCTTTCATGACAAAGCCAATCGTATAGGTATTGAGTCAAGTTTTGAAGCTACGGAAAAAGGATGTTGTGGAAAGTTTCATATTTATATAACGACGTGGAATAAAGCATACTGGTATCCATATAAGGATAATGTTCTTAAGTCATTTCCAAACTATATAAAATTAGATGAGAATTGTGGAAATCGAACTTATCTGCATCTTCCTATTATAGATGGTGATAAAACCGATGAGATAGTTAATGCACTTGTTGAGGTCTATGACAAATTGAAAGTAATAACAGATAAAATTCAATGATGGTTCTTTTAAAGTGGATAAATATTGATTGGGAGTAGAAACATGCTCTTGTCTTTTATCCATAAACTGAACCTTGTATGATGTTGAAGAGAGTCATTCTCAAAATTATGTGTTGATGAAAGAATCTATATTTGTCTTTTTAATAACTATGGTCTTTGTAGCATGCTCTTCACGAAGTAAATCAGAGGATGCTGCTAATCCTATCAGTTCAGAACAAACAGGCTTTGAAGAAGATGATTTTTCTGGAGAAGATTCTTATTCCTCAATTGAGTCTGGGTATTCTGATGACATTGTTGATGAGGATTCTTATGAAGATGAAATTGAAGACGGGACCTATTCTGCTACGGTAGATTATTATAATCCTCATACGTGTTATAGTGCAACATATACATTGGATGTTGAGGTTGAGAATGGTGTGGTTGTTCAGATTAATTTTCCTAATGATGGCTATCTTGATGATGACCATATTACACCAAAAGCGTTAGACGCTAATGGGGAATGTATTGTTGATGGCGAAGAAGGAAAAACATACACTATACATATAGACTTATAGTTGTTTTTAAGTGATACTTATTGTGCATGCTTATCTTTTCAAAAGCCTTCTTGTAGCCATTGGGATTCATATTAAAATTAATATATAGCGTTATGGGAAAAGTCCAATTAAGGAATAAGCTGAAATTATTGCCAAAAGAAAATGTTATTAAACTTATGATGGAGATTTATGACAATTGTAAAGAGGCAAGACCATATTTAGATCATTATGTTGAGCTGGATAGTATAGATGAGTGTGATCGATTTAAGCAAATTATTCGTAAAGAGTTCTTTCCAGTATGTGGGTTCTCAGAAAAGCCATCATTCGCTGCTTGCCGGAAAGCTATCTCTGATTTTAGGAAGATGAAGCCCGACCCTTACTTTCTGGCTGATCTCATGCTGTATTATATTAAGAATGGCTGTGAATACACTATGACTTATGGTGATATGTGGGAACAATATTACATAACGCTCGAGGGTAATTTTAAAAAAGCGATGGAGCATATAAGCAAGTATAAGCTCCTCCCTCTCTTTTATGCACGTATTGAACAGATGCTTAATGCTACTGACTGTGGTTGGGGATTCTATGATACACTATGGAAGACTTGTCTTGAGCACAAAAATAATTATTTTAATATGACATAATGCTATAATTAGGTAGTTATACTATCAGCTTCATATAAAAAATATTTTCTCCATCTCCCCTTTTTATACCATTTTCCTATTGCCAGGAAAATGGTTAATCTTGATGTTTTATAGTTCTTTAATTGACTGAGTGCTTACAGACATATAAGGAGAGTAGTATCTCTGTAGCATTATTCTATCTACTACACTAAGTTTAAAAACTGTTTGCTGTCATTTTTAACGTTTTCCGCAGGTGGTTGTTTGTCAGTGTGTTAGAATGGGTAAAAGGCTGATAGGAGTGACAGCAAAATAAAAATAATCCGTGAAAAACTTGACAAGGGGTATCTCTGTGTTGTATCTTTGCAAGCAGATATTAGGAAGAGCAACGGCACGCAAGGTGTGAATTTCTACAAACTAACAGCATCTTCCTTTTGTTTTATTCTTAAATCATTCTATTTATGTGTACAGATTTTTCTAACATGCCCAAAGACTGGGCAGTGTGCTTTACGCACGATTGTATTCTCAAGGAACAGTGCTTGCGCTATTATGCGGGTAAGACGCTCTCTGTTAGCCATCACTCGGCATTGACCGTTCTTTCCTCTGTTCGTTCTGACAATAGCTGTAAGGAGTTTCGCACTATGAAGAAAGAACGACTGGCGTGGGGATTCTCGCATCTTTTTGATGATGTGAAGTACTGTGACTACCGCTCTCTGCGCCGTGCTATGGAGGAGCATTTCGGAAGTCGCTTTGTCTATTATCGTTACCATCGGGGAATTAATAAGCTGAGCGAGGAAGAGCAGCAATGGATTAATGACCTTTTCCAACGTTATGGCTATGCTACTCCACGTGTTTATGACAATTACCAAACGAGCTGGGAGTATTAGGAGTTAAGGAGTGAAAGGGAGTGAGAGGAGTTAAGACATTAGCGTGTTTGGAAGAGTAGGGAGGTTCTTCTTGGGGTAAAGGAATTGGGTTAGTTGACTGTTAGTGTTGTCTTGTTTCTTTGGTGTTAATGCCCCGCACATCACGTGTTAATGCTCCCCACGAGTGGTGCTGGTAGACAGGATAAGAAAAGACATAGTAACAGATTAACTTATTCGTATGTCTCAGTAGCCATAATGACATAAGGGCAGATATTAAAAAGACATAATAAAAGACTAACCTTTTCACTCTTTCTCCTTTCTTACAAGTAACTTGTTTACTCGTCTACTTGTCAACTTGTCCACTCTCTCACAGAGCGCACGGAGTCCACAGAGAATTAATGTGAAGACTGAATAGCAAAAGTCTGGATAGTAGAAAGACATAATAACAGTTTAATTGTTCTGCTTTTTCCCTTGTCTTGTGTCTCTGTGCTCTCCTTAAAACCTTTAGGTTTCTTTATGGGGTTCTCCGTTTCTCCGTGCTCTCTGTGTTCTCTGTGTGAGAACTACGGCTTAACCTTTTCACTCTTTCTCCTTTCTCACAAGCAACTTGTTTACTTGTTAACTCGTCAACTTTAAAACCATTATCTATGAAGTATAAGAATCTTAAGAACATTAAAGCTGAAAATCAGCGAAAACGACAGTCGGATAGACTTAAAAATGATATTACTCGTCGTCTGCTCGACTATCTTGAACGGAAGTATGAAATGCGGTATAACACCGCCTTGGGCTGTACGGAAATCCGAAAGGTAGGGAGTAACGAACCTTTTGTGCCAGCGGATGAACGTATGCGCAATACTATCGCCATCAAGGCACGTCTTGATGGTATTGATGTGTGGGACAAAGACATCCGAAGATATACGGAGTCGGACTTTGTCAAGGTTTTTAATCCTGTGGACGACTTCCTTAATAGTCTGCGAGGGAGATGGGACGGAAAGGACCATATCAAAGATTTGGCTGACTGTGTACCTAATGACAATGCACGGTGGACAGACTGGTTTCACACGTGGTTTCTTGCGATGGTGGCACAATGGATGGGCTTAGATACAGCACATGGCAACAGTGTGGCATCGCTACTCATCTCACGACAGGGCTATCGGAAGTCTACCTTCTGTAAACGTTTGCTGCCTGAAGCGTTACAGTGGGGCTATAATGACAACCTTGTCATCAGTGAGAAACAGAATACGCTGAGGGCAATGACACAGTCGCTGCTGATAAATATTGATGAGTTTAATGCCTTGTCGGCTAAGATGCAAGACGGTTTTTTGAAGAATGTCATGCAGCTTGCAAGCATCAAACTCCGTCAGCCTTATCGTCAGCAGCAGCTTACGTTGCCACGTGTTGCCTCTTTCATTGCTACGGCAAACGTCTCGGATGTCTTTAGCGATCCCAGTGGCTGCCGTCGTTTTATAGCAGTTACGCTGACTGCTCCTATTCGCTTGCCCGACCACATAGACTATGAGCAACTCTATGCGCAGGCGGTTGCCGAACTTGAGGCTGGTAGACGATACTGGTTTGATGAGGCTGACACCCAAGAGATTATGGCAAACAACTTGCAGTATCAGCAGCGCACTCCTGCCGAAGCCCTCTTTTTGGATTGTTTCTCTATCCCAAAGGACTTGACCAAGGGTGTCTACATGACTGCCGCCTCTATCTTCAGCCTACTTCGTCAGCGGTATGGCAGTCAACTGAACCTGACAAGCCTTTCCCATTTCGGCCGTGTTCTTGCCAACATCCCGAACCTCCACAGTAAACATTCTTCGCATGGCACAGAGTATTTGGTGGCAGTACGTAGCAGTCTTGGTTAGTCTGCCTCTCCCATCTTAAATCCTTAGTTATTGTCCGAATAAACTTTCAAAGTTGCTGTCACTGCTGTCACACGAACATACTCTGTAAACCACTTATAATCTGTTGTTTGCGTGAAGTGTTAAAAGTGACAGCAACTTGAAATAAAACTATATTAGGTCTGTTGATTTCTAAAACATAAATCGTATTCTTTATAAAAAAGCCTCATTCTTATTCTTTATATAGATTTTTTTGCTACCTTTGTAAGACACTATCTTATAGGCGTAGTGACTAAGAACCTGCTTATGGAAGAACATAAAGAGCATAGTAAGAAATCAATTCGCTTCTTCAACGACCATGAAGTGAGGGCGGTATGGGACGAGGAACAAAACTGTTGGTGGTTCTCAGCTACTGATATCGTACGAGCCATCAACAACGAACCTGATTACACCAAGGCTGGTAACTATTGGCGTTGGCTAAAACGTAAGTTGAAGCAAGACGGCATTGAACCTGTGAGTGTCACTCACGGCTTCAAGTTTGAAGCACCAGACGGCAAGATGCGTGTTGCAGATGTTCTTGATAGCGAAGGAGTTGCTTTGTTAGCAAAGCACTATCCTAACAATCGAGCAAATGAGTTCCTTGACTGGTTTACATACAGCGATAATACGTTGGATGGGCAGAGTCGAAAGAAAGCATATCAGTTATATGAAAGTGGATTGTTGAAAAGTCTTGAGCCAGGCAGCATACAATGTTTACAACAGATTCATGCCTATCTCTTTGGAGGTTTGTATGACTTTGCTGGACAAATCCGCACGAAGAATATCTCCAAAGGGGGATTCACGTTTGCTAATTGTATGCACTTCCCTGCTACGCTGCAAACAATAGAACGAATGCCTGAAACTACCTTCGATGAGATTATGGATAAATACATTGAAATGAATGTTGCCCATCCTTTTATGGAAGGTAATGGTCGTAGCACTCGCATTTGGCTTGACCTTATGCTGAAGCGTTCTCTCAAGCGGTGTGTGGATTGGAGTCAGATAGACAAGAACGAGTATCTGTCAGCCATGCGCGAGAGTGTAACTGATAGCACACACATCAAGACTTTGGTACTGCCTGCACTCACCACTAAGATTGATGACCGAGAAATGTTCATGAAAGGTATTGATTATTCATACTATTATGAACAAAATGAGTGATTATAAGATGGAACGTAGCATATATATATCAATTAAGAACTTAAAGGAAATTCTATTGAGAACTTATTCATACTAAAAGATTAGCCGAATGAGAGTTTATTCTTAGAATATTGAGTCACAGCCTTATTATGTTATTATGTAAGGATGTCAGAACTCTATTTTGATTATAATAACCTATGCAATTTTAAAATGGCTTCAAAGCAATATAGTCATAGGTTCATGTAAAAACAAGCAACATAATAAATATAAAAGATGATAGATTTTAAAAGCAAAATTAAAGGTAAAAACTTTGAAAAGGAAATAAATCCTATACGGATCTATTCCAATTTGGATAGACAAGCGTCTGCTGGTCCTTTAAGACCAGTCCAGGAATCTGTACTTAACGACTGGTATACCAATCATCACGAAGATCACGATGTAATAATAAAGTTACATACAGGGGAGGGAAAAACACTTATAGGACTCTTACTGTTACAATCTAGGCTAAATAGCAATAAAGGTCCTTGCTTATATGTATGTCCAAGTATACAACTAGCAGAACAGGCCTCGCTTGATGCCAAAAAGTTTGGTATAAAACATCAGTTGCATAAGAAAGGAGAACCTCTTCCTAATGAATTTTTAGAAAGTAAAGAGATTTTGATAACTTATGTTCAACGTCTCTTTAATGGGAAATCAAGTTTTAGACTAGACAACAATGGTATTAAAATTGGGACAATTGTTCTTGATGACTCCCATGCTTGTATAGATTCTATTCGTAATGCTTTTTCCATCAGAGCAAACAGACAATCCGAAATTTATAAGCATTTCATTACCTTGTTTGAGGATTCTATGCGGGGACAAGGAGAAGGTACATATATGGACATTAAAAACTCAGATACGTCTTATGAACTGATGACGGTACCATATTGGGATTGGATTGACAAGCAAGATGAGGTTGTTGAATTTATGAATAAGCAGCAGGAAAATGATGATGTAAAGTTTGCATATCCTCTGTTAAAAGATATATGGAGTGATTGCACAGTCTATTTTACTGGCCGTGAAATGGAAATAATTCCTAACTATAATCTGATACATAGATTTACTTCATTCACGAGAGCTGATCAGCGGGTATTTATGTCTGCAACGACACAAGATGATTCCTTTTTCATAAAAGGATTAATGGTAGACGAAAAGGCTGTCACCCATCCTTTAACAAATGCGTCAACGAATTGGTCTGGAGAAAAAATGATACTTTTTCCCACACGGATAGACACAAGTTTAAATTCAGAAATTATGCGTGAATTTGTTTGCAAATCTTCTTTCATTTCATCTTTCAGTAGAGTAGTGTTAGTTCCATCCTTATGGTGGGGAGAAGATTATGAAAAAAGAGGTGCTAAAGTAGCAAGAGGAAACCTCATTAATGAAGAAATCAATTATTTAAAAAAAGGAGAGGAACTTGATCACACCGTAGTTTTTGTTAACAGATATGACGGAATAGACCTTGCAGACAATCAATGCCGCCTATTAGTCTTAGACTCCTTACCTTCATTTGGTAACTTATCTGATAGATATGAACTTAAATGCAGGACAGATAGTGCCCTTATAACAACGAAAATAGCACAGAAAATAGAGCAAGGATTAGGCAGAAGCGTAAGAAGTGAGAAGGATTACAGCATAATTCTTATAGTTGGTGAAGATTTAGTGCGCTTTATAAAAACATCTTCAAACCAGACTTTCTTTTCTCCACAAACATTGATGCAAATTCAAATTGGAGAAGAAGTGTCTGGTATTGTAAAGGATGAGATTTCAAAAGAGCACACAGCTCTACAAACCTTCTGTGACGTAATGAAACAATGTTTGAATCGTGATGAGGGATGGAAACAATTCTATAAAGAAGGGATGGATAAAATCTCATTACAAGAGGACAAGCACCCCCTTCTTAGTATAATTAATAAGGAGTTTAAAGCTGAACAAGCTTGTATAAAATCAGACTATGACGCAGCAGCAAAAATATATCAGGATCTTATTAATACCGATTTCAAAGATAAAGAGCAAGAAAAAGGATGGTATCTCCAACTCTTGGCTAAATGCAAGTATAGAAATAGTAAAGTAGAAGCTGAAAAGACACAGAAAAGTGCACACGATCTAAATCCGTACGTACTAATGCCAGCAAACTATCATTATAAAGTCATAGACCCCATCAATCTAGGAGCAATAGCTCTTGTACGCAAATATATTTCCAAGTTTAAGCTGTTTAATGATTTACAATTAAAAATAGATTCTGTTATAACAGATCTGAGTTTGGGGACTAAGGCAGATAAGTTTGAGGCTGCACTTCAAGAAATAGGTAGTTTGTTGGGATACGTTAGTCAAAGACCAGATCAGAAGTACCAAGTTGGATTTGATAACCTATGGGCTCTTCCTGATGGGGTAAACTTCATTGGTTTTGAATGCAAGAACGAAGTTTCAACGACAAGAGATTGCATAACCAAAAATGAGGTAGGGCAGATGAATAATCACATTGGCTGGTTTGAAAAAGAATATGGTACTAATAGAAATATTACATATATCCATATTCATCCAACAAATGCCATTTCAGATAAGGCAAACTATACAAGAGAAGTTCATGTTATGAGAGAGAAAGAGCTCAATAAGTTAAAAAAGAATATCAAAGGTTTTATTGCTGAATTCTCTAAATATGACTTAAAAAATCTCACCGAGGATTTTATAAGCAAAGCCTTAGAGACTCACAAACTAACGTCAAAAGATATTAGAGAATGCTATTGGGTCGATCCCAAACATCATTTAGGATAAAATATCCAAGATGATTACTAATCAATACTACTCAAATTGAGGAAACATTTTTGTACCATACAAATATAAATCGTTAATAATCAGCGCAGGATATATTTGAGGAAGAAAACGATACTTACATATAAGCAAACCCGCAGCAACTGGATGGTTGCTGCGGGTTGTATTTTAAAGATGATAAGGCGAGAAAGCCTATATCACAACGTCAACTCAACGATATAATCAATGTCGGTGGGGACGGTGTCGAGGTTGAGGGTGATACCATTACCAGTCTTTGTGAAGTTGACACGCTTGTTGGTGCCAAAGACGGTGGCAGACTTGATTTTATGGTTGTCAGTAGGGATGAAGAGGCTGGAGTCCATACAGTTAAGAATGTGGATGTAGAGTTTGTTACCACGTTGTGTACTTACGCCCCAATCGTGTGGACCAACGATGCCGCCACGAGTGCCGTAGATGGTTTCACCATATTGGTTCAGCCATTTACCTAAGGACTGAAGACGGTTGAGGGTAAGGGCGGGAAGGGCACCACCTGGTTCTGGACCGATATTGAGGAGGAGATTGGCATTCTTTCCAGCAGCACGAACGAGCATTTGAATCAGCTCTTTGGGTGATTTGTAGAGGGTGTCAGTGATGTTGTAACCCCAATGCTCGTTGATAGTCTGGCATGATTCTAAGGGTAGGCGGCCAATGCTCTGACCAGAGAGACCCGCCTTGTTCTCACCCGGTAAGTCACGTTCGAAGATTTGGATATCCTCACCAGGGAACGGAGTATGATGGTGGTTGTTAGCGACGAGGCACTGTGGTTGTAGCTTATGAATCAAAGCATACTGCTCCTCCAACTGCCAGTCGAAAGGTTTTGCATCGCTGTCATGATCCCACCAGCCATCAAACCAGATTGCTCCCACCTTTCCATAGTTAGTGAGCAATTCCGTCAACTGCGTGTTCATAAACTTATAGTAGCTTGCCCAGTTAGCCTTCTCTTTTGGTCTACCAGTGCCAGTTCCTGTTCTTCCCACTGGATAGTCTTCGCGTCCCCAGTCAAGGTGAGAATAGTAAAGATGCAACTTGATACCATTACGTTGGCAAGCATCAGCCATTTCTTTTATGATGTCACGTTTGAACGGAGTACCATCAACGGAATTATACGTGCTGGTAGCCGTCTTAAAGAGTGAGAATCCATCGTGGTGACGTGTCGTAATGGTGATATACTTTGCACCAGCAGCTTTGATTGCTTTCACCCAAGCATCCGCATCAAACTCTGAAGGATAGAACGTCTTTGCCAATTTAGGATATTCCTTATAGTTGATATCCCTGTTGGTCATAATCCATTCGGTAGTACCCATCATTGAGTAGAGTCCCCAATGCAGGAAGATACCAAACTTCTCGTCTTGGAACTGTTCGCGTGCTTTAAGATTCTCAGCCGTTGGATGGTAAGTCTCTTGTGCCATACCGACATAACTTGTCAGCAGTGTTGCGATTAAAAGTAGAGTCTTCTTCATGTAAGAATTTATTGTTTAGATTTTGAGTACAAAGATAATAAAACTACAGCAGATAACGCCCCACTTCGTAAAGAAAGTGTAGGTAGAGGCATGGAGTAGGGTGATGTTATGAAGAAAACTTAGTCAGTTGATTGTTGTGTCGGTGGATTCAAGAATGTATAAATATCTTCTTTCAATCTTAGGAATGGTTCAGCGTTCGTATAACCTACATTGCGACGGAGCATAGGGATAATCGCCTCCGTACTATGACCATAACTTGATAGTTCGTTGCGACGTTGCGTATCGTGTACTGCATTGCGGTTAATCTCGTCTTCACGTTCACGCACAAGAAGGTCGCATACCCGTTTCAAGACTGGTACAACTATGTTATCAAAGAGATGATGACCTTGTATATATAGATAGGTTGATGAAGGTGTAACACCTAAGGAACGCAGTTCGTCTTTTAGTTTTAGATAGCTTTCCTTTGCGTTCGGATTCTCCTTTTGTAGTTGTCGTACACGCATCTGCACCTTATGACGCAGTCGTTGAATACTTTCTGTTGCCCCTTGTAGAGAGAAATTACCAATCTCCACAACTCGATTAAAGTCAGAGATTGTAAATCGTCGATGAATACCTTGGCGATAATGCCAGATACTCCAGACAAAGAGAGGGTGTATACTCTCACTGTACAGCTTTAGGAACTCTTCGAAGTTAAAGATAGAATGGTCGTTGAGCGTTACTGCTACTGTCACATCATGTAGGCTCGGTGCATAGCATTGTAGGTTTTCAATGGCATAAGCATACGTATGAAAAACGTATGGATTGTTGTTCACTTCATCGGATAGTGGGGTAGTTCCTTGTAGCAGATAGTCATAATCAGCATCCACACAAGCAATCATGTTCTCACCAATATTCTGCGAAACGAGGTTCATCAATACTGACCGTTTGCCCTTGGTAAGGTTTAATCGCGATGGCAACATCACTTCAAAGTAACGATCCTCGTTCTCAAAACCGCTTAAGACAGTGCGCCAAAAGAAAATATCGTCATATGCTTCCACATATGCGATAATCTTTCTCCGTGCCCGCTTACCATTCAATCGGTTCGCTGCATCAATATAAGCCGATGACAGGTTGTCGCTCAGTCTTTTTCCCATTGCTCCCTCCTTCAGACAATCATTTATCGGTTATGTCCGTAACCTCTGTTACACGGTCAATCCATCCGTTCATGATGACAGCTGGACTGTGGGTCGTGAGGATAATCTGAACATTTGGATTCAGTTCTAAGATGAGGTCGATTAAGCGTTTCTGCCACTCTATATGCAGGCTCACCTCTGGCTCGTCCATAAAGAGAACGTAATGTTCATTGTCTTCTACCAATACGGTCAGCAGGATAACCAAAATCTGCTTCTCACCACTTGACAGCTGATAAGGAGCCAGCTCCTCACCGAGTGATGAGAACTTTATCTCATTCTCCGAGCGAATAATCTTCTTACCAGTCTCGGTGAAGAGGTCGTCTAAGATGTCTTGAAAGCGTTTTTTAGGTTGAGAAATCTGCTGCGCCTTCTCTAGAGCATCTGCCTCACCACTTTGTAAGGTCTCGATAATACGATTACCGATATTCACCTGATAGTCAAGATACTTACGTTGAAGTTGGAAAAGCTGCCAATCAAGTTCTGTAACAAGATCGAGGTTAATCTTGCTGATGCTATCCGAGTTCATCAGTGGACGGTCAAACGAGCGGATAATATCATAACGTATCCACCGCGCATCATTAGGACTTACCTTTAGTCGGACACCCTTCAGTGAATGGCTGGGGAATTCACCACCTTGCGACAGACTGCGTATCACCTTATTAAGTATGGTACTCTTCCCGACACCATTGATACCACTGAGGATATTCACCTGTCGGTCCAGTGTCCAACGGATATGTTTCTTCCCGCTCCAAAGCGAGTCAATCTCAATCTCTTCTATGTAATCTGCGTATTTCTGCATACTCGTAGATATTGTGACAATCGTAGTGCAAATATAAGGAATTTTGCGTTAATGGCAATAAGAATGCTATATTTTAATACAAATACCACGTTTGTGGTATGCTAAATAACATAAAGAGAGTATTTCACATGTTGGTAAATGTCCGTACCTTTGCATCCGTAAACAATTAGTAAGAAATCAAAACTCAAAAGAATATGGCAAAGGTAGTAAACAAACTCACAGAACTTATCGGTAATACACCACTGTTAGCACTTAATAAATTCTCTGCAGAAAGAGGACTCAAGACTCCTGTTCTTGCAAAGGTTGAGTATTTCAATCCTGGTGGTAGTGTGAAGGATCGTATAGCATTGGCTATGATAGAGGATGCTGAGGCTAAGGGACTCTTGAAGCCAGGAGCTACAATCATTGAGCCAACCAGTGGAAATACAGGCGTTGGCTTGGCTTTAGTGTCAGCGGTGAAGGGTTATAAGCTTATTCTCACCATGCCAGAAACCATGAGTGTGGAGCGTCGCAACCTTGTAAAGGCTTACGGTGCTACCGTGAAGTTAACAAGTGGAAAGGATGGTATGAAGGGTGCTATCAAGGCTGCGGAGGAGTTGAGAGATTCTATTCCAGGTAGTATTATTCTTCAGCAGTTTGAGAATCAGGCTAATCCAGAACGTCACTATCTTACTACTGGTCCTGAGATTTGGCGCGATACAGATGGTAGGGTTGATGTGTTTGTAGCTGGTGTAGGTACTGGCGGTACGGTGAGTGGTATCGGTCGCTACCTCAAGGAGCTGAATCCTGATGTGAAGGTTATTGCTGTTGAGCCAACTTCATCTCCTGTATTGAGTGGTGGCGAGAGTGGACCACATAAGATTCAGGGTATTGGTGCAGGCTTTGTGCCAAACACTTACAATAATAAGTATGTTGATGAGATTTTCCAAGTAGAGAATGATCAAGCTATCCTTGCTGGTCGTCAGTTGGCGCAACAAGAAGGTTTGTTGGTTGGTATTTCTTCTGGTGCTGCAGCTTTTGCAGCTACCGAGATTGCTAAGCGTCCTGAGAATGCAGGTAAGACCATCGTAACCTTGCTGCCAGATACAGGTGAGCGTTATCTCTCAACAGTGCTTTACGCCTTTGACGAGTATCCTCTTTAGTATTTTCCAAATTCTAAGATACTTTCCCAACAGACTGCTTATGTCTTTAAGACACGGCAGTCTGTTTTTGTCTTTAGGTAGGAAGATAATGCTTTTATAGTTTGATAAATACTATTTTGATGTGCGAAAAGGTTTTACACAAATAGTGCTTTAACTCCTATTGATACTGTAAAATAATGCTTTAGCTCCCCTCTTTATAACCTTCAGATTATCAGATGATTGCAAACTTGTAAAAGAAAAGGTGCTTATTAGGCTTCTTAAAGGGCGTTAGTAACACCTCAAAAGGGCATCTTTTGCAAGCCAAAAGGGCGTTAATTCGAACGTAGAAGATGCTTGATTAAAAACGAGGAGTGGAAAAGTTATTACATTTTAGACGGATTTCTTCTCCATTCTCTCTTTTTGGAGAGAGTGGGGAAGAACTTTCTTTATTATTTTTGTAATAGGAAGGTTTGCTTCTGTCGTTCAATCTCTTTTCGTAACTGTTCGTCTGTTGGTAAGAAAGTTTTGTACTTTGCTGCAAACAACTGTTCATTACCTTTTAAGATAGAGTATCGTGCGATGTCTTTACTTGTTTCTGAGCATAAGACAATGCCGATGGTTGGATTGTCACCTTCCGTACGTTTTAATTCATCATACATACGTACATACATATCCATTTGTCCAACATCCTGATGTGTGATAGTTCCTAATTTTAGGTCAATAAGCACGTAGCATTTCAGAACGACATTATAGAATACTAAATCAATATGATAATCTTGTGTGTCGGTCCTGACCAGTTGTTGTCTCCCCATAAAGGCAAACCCTCGTCCTAACTCCATCATAAAGTCTTGTAGATGGCTGATAATTGCTGTCTCAAGGTCGGTTTCAGAGTAGGTACTATCTTGTTTGAAGCCGAGAAACTCTGCAACGATAGGACTTTTTAGAAGTTCAAATTTGTTAGGTTTTTGGGCTTTATTTTGTGGTTTTGGTTGGACATAATGACGTTCATAGTACTGTGTTGAGATGTTTCTGTCAAGTGTTCGGACGCTCCACATCTCCTTTGATGCTGTTTCAAGATACCATCGCATAGCAGTCTCGTCGTCTATGCGTAGGACCTTGATGATATGCGTCCAGGTTAGATTTTGCAATCGTGATTGCAAAATTGTAATGTCTTGAAAGATAAGATAGAAGCGGCGAAAGTATGCCAAATACCTTTTGCTGAATCCTCGTCCATACCGATGTGTTAGTTGGATAGAGAGATTGTTGATAATCTCTTCACCATATTCAGCACGTTCTTTACCACTTTGTTCTTCTTCAACAATACGTTTCCCTATGTTCCAATAGGTTTCTATCATTGATTTGTTGACAGCGGCATAAGCCTGTTGACGTCCTTGCTCGATGATGCCACAGACATCACTGAATAAGTTTGGTGATGTTAATTTATTGTTCATGTTTAGTCATTTATTATGTTGTTCTTAATAGATTTCATAGGTTTTATTGGTTATAAGGAAAAGAAGCTAATTCAACTTCTTTTCCAAATGTTGTATTTTTCCTTTCAGAAAGTTATCTTACCTTGTCAGACTAAGTCTTAGACTCACACCGAAGTCGTGGGTAGTTGTTGGATAACTGCCTGACGAGAGGAGTGGAGTATTAATCTGTAAGTCGTAGTAGAGACTGGCAGTAACCAAGCGGCTCAAGGTATAATCGCTTAAGAAAGAGAACTTGAAAGCAGTGTTACCACTTGAAGCTGCTGAGGTGAGCGAAGCAATGTCACGTGTGAGCGATGCTTGCTGACGATAGCTCATGTCAAGACGTAGGTTCAGGTCACGGTTCAGTCCGCTGCTTTGACGAGACGAACTGTTGTCTTGCTGTGAGGAGTCTGATGTCTTTTTCTTCTTACCTTTTGCCACACGTCGTGTACCATTGTTGAAAAGATTGAAGTCGTTGATTCTATAACCAATACCGATAACCCAGTCTTTTGATGAGGCTTCATTCAACTGTACACTGGTCATCGAGAGTGATAACACACGTGTCTGGCGATATTCCAAGCGTGCTGTGAGGTTGTTCTGAAGAGTTACATCAACACCTAACAGAGGAGAGAATGCTTCGTTGATACTCACCTGTGAGATGTTATACATCGAACTTGGGATAGGGTTACCCGTTGTTGCATTAGTAATGAAACCGAGTCCGTTCATGTATTCCTGCCATGTACTATAGCTCTGATAAGAACCGATAGCAAAGATACTGCGGTAAGCATGATTGATGTTAACACTCTTGAAGAGCTGTTCAAAGAATGGCAAGCGTGAAAGACCACTGTAACGGATAGACCAGTTAGGTAATAAACTGCGCAGTGTAGGGAAGATGTTGAGTCCGTTTCCGCTCATGCTGGTGTAAGCATTGAGGAAAGCAGGAACCATAACGTCAGCACTATATTTATTAACAGCACCTACTGCAGGAGTGAAATGTCCGCCACCAAAAGAAGCAGGGTAGGTTGCATTGTTATATTGTGCCTCCACACGATTGCGATAACTATCAAGTGACTGCACGAAACGATTAAACGTTGGACTATGATAGCCGTTGTTGGCATTGCCCTGACTTTCGAATGCAGTACCTAATGAGAGGGTTGTCATGGTAAGTGAACCGCTCTGTGTTGTAGGCGTACCCGTGTACATATATTGGATGCTGCGTGAGGTAGTCTGCATACGACTGGCAGTAAGGTCAATCTTGAAGTCCTTGAATGGTTCAAGTGTCATACGAATCTGCAAGTCTTCTGTGCGATTCGTTACAGCAGGTGTAGCCACACTGTCGTTCATAAGCAACCAGTTGTTATCACGTGCCTTACCGATATAGTCATCATCAATAAGACCGAAAGCGAAGTCAAGACCTGGTGATAAAGCACCTGTACCACGTGTCTGTCCGAAGGCATCACCCACCGTTGGCATAAAGCCAGGCAGTGCCATTGCATATTGGTCACGATAAGAAATACTTGCCGAACGTACCATCATCAGCGCACGTGCCACACACTGTGCCGTCTTATACCATCCCTTGTTATTGAGTGGTTCTTTAGGCGTTACGGTAAGCTTCATACGTATAGCAGAGTCTGTACGATTAAAGACTTTCAACTGCGTATCACCTACCTTACGATATTTAATCTTGATAGCCTTTCCTCTTTTGTCTTTAGCCGAGATGATAAGGCTTTTTGTATTCTTGCCATGTGAAACAAGGATAGCAGAATCGGCATTGATAACGATTTCCTTTTCAAAACTCTTCTGGTTCTTAGGCAGTGCTTTCTTCTTGTCATCGTCTTTACCTTTCTCCTTCCTTTCTTTTTCTTTCTTTTCTCTCTCAGCCTTCTTCTGTTCTGCTGTCAGCTTAGGACGAGTAGGGCGGGTGCGGTTGAAGCGTTCGTTCGTTTTCTTTAAGAAAGGAATATGGTTATAGAGACGTTCAAAGTTGAAGCTACTATTGATGTTCAAAGCACGGTTACTTGTGATGGTATTACCGAGTGAAGTACCATTATCAAGACTTGTTCCACGCACCCAAGTATAAGATGCAGTATAGTTTGCATCAGCATTTACCCAGTCAAAGATAGGTAGGAGATTGAGTGGAAGCTGATAAGAAAGCGTAAAATTCTGTTGGTAATCGAGTGGAGTACCGAAGTGTTTAATACTTGTCCACACCGAGTCTTTCCATGCCTGATAATGGTCGGCATAGAGGTCTTTATTGATAGGAGTGTAAGGCTCTTCTATTTCGGCATGTGTTGCACTTTGGAAGTTCATGTGGAGATTGCGTGTCAAGTCCCAACGCAGAGCGAAGTCACGATTCCAAAGGAACTGCTCGCTGAAGGTAAGAGGTAGCAGACTGTTCTCTGTTGATTCCATATCACGCTCCTGTAACTCGTAGTAGTTGCGCACCATTTCAGTGTTGAAGGTTACGTTCTGTGGTAACCAGTTCAAGCCAAAACGCTTGAGGATTTCAAACCATTTCGATCTACTCTTTATAAGTTTCTTAAAAGGTTCCCAAGACTTATAGACTGGTGTCCAGTTATAGTTCAGCGCACCGCGCCAGTTGTCTTCGTTCTCATAAACAGTTGTCTCGCCTGATGTGTGAGAGTGAGAATGGCTATAAGAGAATGAGAAGTTGGCTGGGTCGTATGGCATAGGGTGGTTCTTCGTCTGAATACCGACACGCACATTAGACAAAGAAAAGTTCGTTGTCAGTCGTTTTGTAACGGCAATAGACTCAATAGAATCAAGCTCTTGACGGTTAGCAGTACCATCAAGGGCATCCTTCAATTCCATATCCGTGTCGAGTGGATTATACTTAGGACGACTCTCGCTCTTGGTTACGCTGTAATATAATGGTGCTGATACCTTTGCTTTGTCTGGGAAGAACTTTCCTAATTCAAGGCTTGTGGTGACAGAAACATCCGTCTTAGACTCCTGCTGTCGTTCGTTAACGCCCTGTTCCAAACCACCGAAGCCGTCAGTGCTGTGACTGGCATTGACATCCACAGTACCGAAGTCAGACAGCTGTAGGTTGAGCTGACCTCTTGCTGCCCATCCACCTTCGTTGTTAAACTCTCGTAGACGTAGCTCATTCACCCACACCTCTCCACTCTTCTGACTGCTGGAAAGGTTGCGAACACCAATAATCATCGTCTTAACTTCACCAAGAGTTGGGTTACCCATCACCGTTACTTTGTTAGCAGGATGATCGGTGTCGTATACAGAGAAAGCACGGTTATAGCTTGCTGTACCTGCACCACGTGCCTGATTGCGTTGCTTCTTCACGGAGGTGAGGAGCTTCAATGGTATGTCGAGCATGTTCTCCTCTGGCCATACGATACGACGTTCTTGACCAGTGTACATGTCATAGTGGCCTGGAGCTGACAGCTTCAAAGGAATTTCATACTCGTAGTAGTTGTTCTTGTAATCAGAACCCAAGCGGATAAACACAGCCAACTGGTTATCCGTAAGATTAGTCGTATTCTGTTCAAAGGCATTCGCATGTACGAACATCTGCAGACGCTTGTACTGGCGAAGGTCGAGGGTTGTATTCTTATAGACAGCCTTTGACTCGCCAGTTCCAAGATTGTTAACAACCATAGAGAGTGCCTGTTCGTTCTCCTCAACCAATTGTGGCTGGTTAGGGTCTTGTCCACGACGAATACCTGGAGGTAATACATAGTTTACAGGAGTCTTATCATTGTTCTCTTCAAGGCTCACAGCACTTACCGACATCGTACCCGAATTACTTGCAGAATTGGTAAGGTTCTGCTGATACTGACGCCATTTACCACTTACAAGGTCGAAGGTACCAAAGCGGAGTACGATAGGCTTTGCGAAACCAGTGAGGAACATACGCATAAAGCGGATGCTGGTAAAGCCACTGATATTACCCACACGCTTCTGGAACTCCTCCAATGGAATACGGAACTGATACCAAGTGACAGGTTCAGAACCACCCTTAAGCAGTGGTGCTGAGGCTACACGTTTATCAACAATGAAGTTTTGACCTACGACAAGGTCTTGTGGACGAATACTAATATGATACTGGTAGTATTTCTCATATTCGTTCAGCGTATAGTCCTGATTGATATCCTCTACATCAGGTGTTGTTTTATACGAGGTATCGTAACGCTCGTTGTTGTTGTCATTGTCTGGTGAGTTACCCTGTGGGTTGTTGATGCGCTTGTATCGTTCAAGGATAGAAGCCTTCTTTGCATCCCAGTCAGAACCACGGAAGTAGTGGTAGTCATCATTGGCAGGGTCTGCCCATATCGAATCAAAGACAGCCTGATTAGTATTAGCACGGGCTGCTGTAAGGAAGTTCTGATAAGAAGCAAACTGCTGTTCTTCCTCATCAGTCAATCCATTAAAGCCGACATCCTGCTTCGCACGACTACCCTTTGAAGTTGCAAAGGCGTATGTAATCGTACTTTGTGTTGGTATTTTACCCCATTGCGTGGTTGTCCATGAGTGGCTGCCATCTACAGGCATACCACTCTCATAGAACTTCTTACCATCTTTCAGTACGTCCTCAGATACCTCTCCAAGGTTGATATAGAAGTCACCACCATACTGGTTTGCATTTGGTAGTCGGTTGGAGTAGATGAATGGGTCGAGCATCCAGAACTCTATATATTCGATGTTAGCAGTTTGGAAGTCGTTAGTATCCAACTTACGCATCATACCTCCCCATGTTCCAGTAGGATTCGTGAGGTGTCCGTTGATATCTATATTTGGATTGAAGTTATATGGTCCACGCTCAGAAGGATAGTAAGCGAGGTTTAGAATATTCAATGTTGAGATAGAACCGCTGTAGTTTCTATCACGATTTGGGAACAATTCGGTAACAGGAATCTCACGTACATAGTGATTAGAGAGCTGTTCAAGGTCACTCTTAATGTGTCCTGGAGTCAGCGAACTACTACGACGAGTGAAGAGTGGGTCGATAGTGTACCATGCCAATAAGCTTCGGTTGAAGCCACTACGAAGGGTTGTCTTATCTGAATATTCAGGGAAGTCTGATGGTACACTGGAGATAATCCAAGAGGTAGGCTGACTTACGTCGATAGTTGTCTTTGCTCCCTCAAAGTCATCAAGATAAGAAGCATTGTCCTGTGTTCCCTTGCTCTGGCCTGCTAACAACTGTGCGAACTCAGCAGAGAAAGTGATATAAGAAGGCTGTGTTACGTGTAGGAATGGAATCTTATTGAGCATATTCGTAAGCCACTGGCTCTCCTTCTTCCAATTGATATTCAATCCCCAAATGGTGTTGTTGAGTGGTTCAGAACCCATATTGACCTTTGTTGTCAACGGTTGTTCAGAGAGATGCATGAACGTACCACCAATCTGGAAGTCCTTTGAGAAGTCGTACTCCCAGTTTACACCAATCATCGTCTTACGCTCCTGTTGATAAGCACTCTGGCTTTCCAGCGATACATTGACTGCTGTACCTGCATCGATAATGCTTTGGTTAAGGATTGTTACCTCACCAGCACTGTAATCAACGCTATAGTCAGAACCCTCGTTCAAGGTTACACCGCCCGCAGTTACTATTACCGAACCCTGTGGAACGTTATAGGCTCCAAGGGAGATAACGTTTGCAGCCGAACCACGATACTGGCCAACGAGTATGAACTTATCCTTCTCGGCAATCTGCTTAGCAATGGTCTTCGTAGAATCGTAGAGTTGTTCGAAAACGTACTTATTTGCAATGGCAGCAGTAACTCCCTTATCTGTTAATGCTTTCCGAAGTCCATTACCGAAAGGTTCAGCCATAGGGAAGAACACACGTCCGTTGCTGATAGTATATCCCTCAACGTAATCAAAATAACCATTGGAATGTGGATTGTTATTGTTATCCAATCGGTCAGCATTGAGAAGTTTGATGAGCGTTTGGTTCTTTACTTGCGGTTCAGGTATGTATGACAGATAGACACCTGTCGTATCACTCTGATACTTCACGTCAAGGCGGAACTTATCGCGCTCAATGTTAGACGCGAGGTAATACACGTTTTTCATCATCAAGTCCCAGTTTCCTTGCTTAGGATTATTGCTGGTGTTCTTCAAAGACTTGACGAAGAGAGCCTCGTTGATATTGGTACGGTCGCTGGCAAACTCACCTACCTGATAGGTAACGCCACCATAGGTATATTCGTAGGCAATTGCCAATACTTGGTCAGTCTGTAGACCGCTTTTCAGTGAGATATAACCCAAGGCATTGTTGATCGTGTATTCAGAACTATTGAGTAGTCGGGCATTAGCCAACTTCTCATAGTCATTGCCACCTACGAGACCTGCACCATCAAGGATACCTGTCACTTGGTCGATGTCACGAGCAGCAGGATAGGTCTGTGTAATAGTGGTGTATTCAGTATTGGCATTGTTTGTTGGTACGGGTCCGTTACCAGTTCCCCACAGGTCGGTACGGCTAATCTTCTTGTTTTCACCAAGGTCAGTCAGTGCAACAATGTTTCGCGTGTTACTGGTTGTTCCAGTCTTATTCGTCACCCACACCTCCACACGATTGATTGTCACACCTGTTTTGAGGTTAGGCAATGACTTCATTGCCACGTCGTAGTTGTCGCGGAAGTATTGTGAGAGGAAGAAGTGGTGATTTTCTTCATAGTCAGCCGCATCAATTTCAAACGGCGTAAGTTGTTTTCCACCACGTGAGCTAACGCTCTTGTTAGAACTCTTTTTCTGTGATAATACGGTCTGTAACTTCAATTTACCGAACTGCATATCAGTACGTATACCGAAGAGTGCTGACGCTCCTTGTACGAGAGAGTTGTTTGAAGGGAAGGTAACATTACCACCCTCAACGAGTTTGATAATCTCGTCTTCCTTACCTTCATATCTTAGTTTGAAGTTCTGTGTGTCAAAGTCGAAGGTTGCATCAGTGTTGTAGTTAAGATTCATGTTCACCTTATCACCCACCTTACCATTCACGTTGACATTGATTTTCTCATCAAAGTCCATTGCCGTTGTCTTACGATTACGGATAGGGAGTGATGGGTTGTCAATGTTCTTGATGTTTGCACCGAACTTCAATTCAGCCGAACCCTGTGTCTTGATACGTACACCACCAGGACCGAATATCTTTTCTGCAGGACCCAATGAGAACTGCATATCAGTAAAGTCGAACTTATCCTTACCCTTCTCCCTTAGTATCTCTTGGTTTTTTGAACGGTAGTAATCGGTAAAGCTACGTTTCTCCGTCCACTTCCGATACTCCTCTGGCGTCATCATGATTGGAGCCATCACGTAAGTCTTACCAATCTTATAACCAATGATATAGCGGTCGAGTGAGTCGTTATACTCCACAGTCTGTCGCATATTCTCTGGTCGGATAAGGTCGGTAGAGTTCTCCTTGAGGTCGTCGTAAGTGATAGGGGTTGTGCGCTGCACCTTCCAACGAGGGTGTAGCAAAGAGTCAGGAATGGTCTCCTCGTCAATCTCCACTTCAATAGGCTTCGCTTTCTTAACCGTATCTGGTGGTGCCACCCTATAGACGAGTTTAGCAATCGGTGCAAAACCAAGTGCCGAGCGTCCCCAACTCAACAGTCCGATACTGCCGAGAAGTGTGATAATAAGGATGGATATGTAATACTTTCTTTTCAAGAAGATAAGTGGTTTGACACCTCCCCAAGCCCCTCCGAGGGAGGGGATGTGTTGGAGTCGGTGGATTGTTATAACCGATGATAAGCTTTAACAGGAAGCAAAGTGTAGTTGTAGGCGGTAATCACGCCCCTCTCCATTCGGAGAGGGGATGGGGGGTGAGGCTTTTTTACTTAATCATCTTCAACGCCAACTTCACAACCTGCTCCACTGGTAGGTCTGGCTGTTCAGTGAGAATACTCACAACAACCTTTGCAGATGGAGCAGGGGAGAAGCCTAACATCGTCAATGCGCTGACTGCTTCATCCTTGATAGCTGTGTTGACAGCTGGTGTATTAGGCTGACTGCTAACATGCAATTCGTCAGCAATACCACTCTGCATAATCTTGTCCTTCAAGTCAACGATGATGCGCTGTGCTGTACGGAGTCCGATACCTTTCACCGTCTTCAACATCTTCTCGTCACCGTTGGCAATGACATTGCAGAGTTCTGCAGGTGTCAGCGATGAGAGAATCATACGTGCGGTGTTTGCACCGACCCCCGACACGGTAATCAATAATCGATAGAGCGAGCGTTCCTGCTTATTGGCAAAGCCGTAGAGCGTATAGTTATCGTCGCGTCCACCTGTCATAATAGCCTCGTGCACATAGAGTTTTATATCTTTTTTACCCTGTATGGCACTATAAGTATTGAGCGAAATGTTCAGTGCATAGCCCACACCATGTGCCTCGATAACAGCCAAAGCAGGTGTCAGGTCAGCCAGTTCGCCCCTGATGTATTCAATCATAATCTAAAATAAATATGCCTTATCTAAAATAAATATGCCTTTTTTGGGCATGGAAATTCTGTATATACGTCCTTACTAACGCATTCCTCCTTTGTTTATTGTGATTTCAATATTTTATTCCTACATTCTTTCATTATTCCAATAATTCTTTTTACCTTTGCGCCCAGTTAAACGAAGATTAACTTGCGATAACGTATAATGAGAGTAACAAACCAGCTTATTTCAACCACTAATGCTTGCGCCTTATATAATAAAGGTGTAAGTCGTGTTGTTGTGCCTGTTGCTTGCAATGCGAACAAGGCTAGAGAGGTGCTGAAGAAAGAAAATAAAGAAAAGATGTTAAATTATTTGGATATTCCAAATAATTGTGTACTCTCTCTCTCTCTCTCTCTCTCTCTCTCTCTCTCTCTCTCTCTCTCTCTCTCATAGTATTATAACTCTTTCTTTCTTAGTCGTTTACGTGCTTACGCAATGCGTGGCACGTTATAGCGTATCGGCAAAGGGCTTGCTGTATTTGCCCTTTGCCGATTTTGTTTTATCAATCGTTTTTTTCTCATATACTCTGATTGGAACCATGTTGACACGCATAGGCAAGGTGCCGTTTGCGTCCTTGTCCTTGCAAGTCAATGTGGTTACCTAATTCCCCATTACGTAATTTGAGTGAACTGACATATTTATAAATTAACTAGTTATTAAGCTTATGAAAAAAATTAGAAAGACGGTACGACAACTTTATGTTCGTCCTACAATTGATGTCGTCAGAGTGGCATCCGAGGGCAGCCTCCTTGCCGGTAGTCCTCTCGTTCGTCCTGGTGGCGGTGGTACTGGTAGCCAGACGCCTGGAACTATTCAGGTCGTCCCACTGGATCCAGACGATAATAACCCAGATGACGAGATTGAAGGATGATGAATAAAAATCACTAAGAAATTAATTAAAAAGATGAAGAAAAATATTTTCAATTATGTGCTGTTTGCTTCTATCGTTAGCGGTATGACATTGTCGGTTGCTTCTTGCTCTGACGATGATTTATCGTCTAATCAGGGTGGAAGCAATGAAGCATTGGTACGCTTTAGTGTAAAAGATGTCCAGTCAGAGACGATTGCCCGTGGTGCTGCAATGACCCGTGGCGCGATCACACCTGGACTTGCCAACAAAGATCTAGCCGGTCAGAAACTTACTGCACACAGCAATCGTAACCTTGACGTATGTCTTATTGAGACAACCGTTGAAGGCATAAACCCAGTAAAGGCTGATGCACGCACTCGTGCCGAAATAGAAACCACGATTGGTGGCGACTTCTCGTCAACAGGTATCCGTGGTGTTGCAGCAACAAGCATATTGACAACACCAGAATGGTTCAAAGCTGCGAAAACCAAGAGCAACGGCGAACTCTATACTCCTATTCGCTGGTCGTTTGCACAGCCTTGGGCACGCTTCTTTGCGGTTTATCCTTCTAAGGATAGTTACTCTAAACTTACCATCAATGATATGACTTCTACCGACAATGCCCCCAGTGTTGACTTCACGGTAGAACCTAACGTCAGAGATCAGAAGGACTTTATGACGGCATGTACAGGCAATGTACACTATGCAACACGGTTTGAGCAGCCTACAACCAATCTCGACTTCCGCCACGCCCTTACAGCTATTCGCTTTGCTGTGGGTCAAAACCTTTCCTGGAACAAAACCATTGATAAGGTTGAGATTCGTAATGCCATTATGAAGAGCAAGTACAAGCTCTCAAATAAGTTCAATGGTACAGGCGCAACCTGGGATAACACGGGTGCTACTCGTGGTACAGCCACTCTTTCGGGCTTAAGCGTAAACACCAGCTCCAACCCTAACGTTACCATCATGGGCAACACGGGTGATAACTTCACCTTCTATATGATTCCACAGGTGCTTACGGGTAATAGCGTAACTGCATACGTACACTTCACAGATAACACTGAAATCACAGCAACACTGAAAGGTGAATGGAAAGCCGGAACAACACGTACTCTAAAGTTAAGTGAGACCAACTCTACTTGGAATTATGTACTGACTCCAACCGATCCAAGCCGTGCAGCCAAATACGATGAAACCACATCACAACCTTACGGCATTACAAGTTATCGTACTGCTCCTAATGGTACACAACAGGCTGTTGCATGGAAAGTCATTGGTTACAGTGTTGATGGTGGTACAACTTATACAACCAACAAGCCTGCATGGCTGACTAGCCTTAGTAAGACCGAGGGCGATGGTGGTACTGCTGCCGACCAAGGTACAGCCACATTGACAAAAGACGTTACCGATTTGTTCGCTAAGCGTAACAAGGAACTCAGGGATGCAACTGCCTTAGGTTCTGCAGGTAATCCTTACGACCTTTCTACCAAGGGCGGCTCAGTAAATCGTAGCACAGCCAACTGTTATGTAATCTCAGCTCCTGGTCATTATCGCATCCCGCTCGTTTATGGCAATGCCATTGAGAATGGGGCTACTAATGCGAATGCTTATATTAGCCATGCCGCTGCTGGTAATTCAAAGGTTTTGTATAACTTTAAGGATCATGCAGGTGCTAATATCACCGACCCTTGGATCGAGAAGACCAATGGAGGTGCTAATAATGGTGTCGATGGTGCAGAAGTAGTCTGGGCAGATGCTGCCAACCTCGTTCATTCTCCTTCTATCACACATATTGGTGGTGAGGGCTTCCTCGACTTCGAAGTAAAACAGAGCGATATTCAGAGTGGCAATGCGGTTGTTGCAATTACCAAAGGTAGTGGTGCTTCAAAAAAAGTTCTTTGGTCATGGCATTTGTGGTTTGCTCCTAAGGATGCGCTCGATAAGATTCCTGTTACTAACCATCAAGGTAAGGTCTATAACTTCACCAAGGAAACTTTGGGTTGGAAGCCAACGCTGTGGAGTGGTTCTACTTACAACAAACCTCGTACTGTCAAAGTCAAGGTTGTGCAGACCATTAAGAATGGTGGAGTAGCACAAGAGACTGTCATCAATATTACCCAGAATCCTGGTAACGTTAAGAAGGGTGCTACCACACTTTACCAGTTCGGTCGTAAGGATGCTTTCCCTGGTGTCGATGCATCTGACTTAGCTGCAAATAGCCATTTTACACAGAATGCTGGTGATAATATGTCTATTATGAATAATATTCAGAATCCAGATAAGTTCTATATCTACGGTTCATCAATGTACACCAACTACGGTTATAACAATCTTTGGTCTGCCGATAATACTGTTACAGGTGATTATAATGTTGGTAATGACAATCCTGTCGTTAAGACTGTCTACGATCCTAGTCCTGTCGGCTTTAAGATGCCAGCCAACAATGCGTTTACAGGGTTTACCACAACGGGTCTGAATTCAACGTCTCAATCAGAGGTGAATGTTGATGGTACAAGCGATTGGCAGACTTACCAAAACAATTTTGGTCATAACTTCTGGACAAGCAGCAGCCAGACGGCTACTATCAATTTCCCTGCTTCGGGCTCTCGCGACAGCAATGTTGGTTCGCTCAACTACGTCGGCAACTACGGTTTCTATTGGTCGGCAGTTCCGAGCATCGCGGGCTACGGTTGCATCCTGTTCTTCAACTCGGGCTCCGTGGGCCCGCTGAGCACCAGCGGTCGGGCCTATGGGCTCTCGGTGCGTCCGGTCTCAGAATAATACCCGAACCCCACCCCTGAAACCCACCCCTTACCCCTCCCCAAGGGAGGGGTATTGAATTACCAAATAAACCTTGTGGTTAGGTTGAAAGGAGGGGGTAATTTAATTACTGATAGCCCTTGTGGTTGGTTTGGGAAAAGAGGAAAATGTAAAGAAAAATCCGCAAATTGTGCGGAAGTAATAAATCTAATTATTAACTTGCTGCAAGCTGTGAAAATCGGCAGTTTGACGAAAGTACATATTGTGGGGCACAAAAGTACATTTCGTGGGCCACGAAAGTATATATTGTCAGCCACGAAAGTATATGGCGTAAAACACGGGTGTATGACTCGTTATGATGACTGATAAAAACAGTGTTGCAGCGTAAAAATCTTTTACCTATGGCATTCTATAAGAAAGCTCAAATGAAGGTGAACGGAAAATGGTATCCTAAGTCCGTTCTAGTAGTAAGTCCGGCAACAACCGAACAAGTAGCAAAACGAATCGCAGCAGAATCGACGGTCAGCCCTGCCGATGTGCGGGCGGTGCTGACAGCTTTGGGTGGCGTGCTGGGTGACTTTATGTCGCAGGGTCGCTCGGTGAAGCTGGATGGTGTTGGCTCGTTTTATTTCACGGCCGTGACAACGAAAAATGGTGTCGATAAGCCTGAAGATATAAACGCCACATTGATTCGTGGTGTCCGTGTCCGTTTCTTGCCAGAGACCCGTTATCGTGGTGCTGGTAAGGGTCGCGTTTCCACCCGTGGTCTGTCAGATGTTGATATTGAGTGGGAAGAGTGGAAAGGGGAGGAGAAGAAGAGCCCCACCCCCGAGCCAAAAGAAAAGGAGAATAAAGAGGAGGGAGGACCGCAGGCAGGGTAGGAAGCCCCCTCCAACTCCCCCGAAGGGGGGAGAGTGCCTAACGGAAGCTAGTTAGGACAGGCTTGAGCAATGCCACACAAGTAGGGACAGACGAGGGCGTCTGTCCCTACTTTATTGAATAGTGTTAAAAATGTGGTGGAGACGATACTTGTTATTAAATAAAATACTACTTTTGCGGAGAAAATTAGTTCAATTATATAAAAGGTAAGTAATTATGAAAAAGATTAGAGCAGCCGTCGTTGGCTATGGTAACATTGGTGTTTACAGTGTTCAGGCACTTGAAGCAGCAAAGGATTTTGAGATTGCAGGTATTGTTCGTCGTCAGGGTGACAAGGATAAACCATTGGAACTGACCCCATACGAGGTTGTTGATGATATAACAAAGTTGAAGGATGTTGATGTGGCTATCCTCGCTGCACCAACTCGTAGCTGTCCAGAATATGCTGAGAAGATTTCTGCATTGGGTATTAATACTGTAGACTCTTTTGATATTCACGGTTCAATCCTTGACTATCGCACCAAGCAGATGGAGAACAACAAGCGCACAAATACCGTTAGTGTTATCTCTGCAGGTTGGGATCCAGGTTCAGACTCTGTTGTACGTGTTTTGTTAGAGAGCCTCGCACCAGAAGGTCTCTCTTATACCAACTTTGGGCCAGGTCGTTCAATGGGTCACTCTGTAGTGGCTCGTAGCAAGAAGGGCGTTAAGGATGCGTTGTCAATGACAATTCCTCTCGGTGAGGGAATCCATCGTCGTATGGTTTATGTTGAGTTGGAAGAGGGTGCCAACCTTGAGGATGTAACAAAGGAACTTAAGGCTGACGACTACTTTGCACACGACGAGCTACACGTATTTGCAGTACCAAGCGTTGCAGCTTTGAACGATGTTGGTCATGGCGTTCACATGACTCGTAAGGGTGTGAGTGGTAAGACCCACAACCAGCACTTCTCTTTCGATATGTCTATCAATAACCCTGCGCTCACAGCACAGGTACTTGTTAACGTGGCACGTGCAAGTATGCGCCTTGCTCCTGGATGCTATACAATGCCTGAGATTCCAGTCATTGATATGCTGCCAGGTAATCGCGAAGATATTATTGCAACTTTGGTTTAAGGCTATTAGCCCAATTAGCCCAATTAGCCCAATTAGTCCAATTAGGCTAATAACCTTCCCCCTAATAATGGCAACCACTCGTTGGTTGCCATTATCTTTTTATGTAATATATTGACGTACAAAGTCTTTTTTTTGTACTTTTGCATTTAATATGAGAACTTTCCAACATAAAGTGACGATAAATGACATGGGAGCCATCGTGGTTTTTGCCCTTGCTGCCTTCTTCTGTCTTTGGCATCGTACGAATAGTCTGATGGTTGTATTAGGTTTCCTGCTTATTGTTGTGACGATAAGAGCCGTTGACCGTGCCATTCATACTAAATATGTATTGACTGATGATGGTGTTCTGTTGGTGAAGACAGGAAGAGTTGGACTGACAAAGCGTGTTGCGCTCGGTGATGTGAAGACTGTTGAGAAACGGCCGTTTGCCTTTCGTCTGGGTTATTATGCATTGTTAGAGATGATGAATGGCAGTGTTGTCAGCGTACAGCCTGATAATGTTGATAACTTTTTGTCAGCACTGAAAAAACGATTAGAAAAGAAAGATAACGAAGTATGAAATTAAAATACTTATCGGCACTGGTCTTTGGGGTCGTATTGAGTTTGCCTGTACAAGCGCAGGTATATTTAGATAGTACGGAGGTTGCGAATATACTCCATCCGAACGCTGTTACAGCTGTTCAACCGAAGGTGATTTCTACTACTAATGATGTTCTCGAGGAAGAGGAAGATACCGATAGTATCATCCCTGCTTTTACCACGGATAGCCATCTTAGTTGGAAGGAGAATATCACTGCCCGATTGGATGGAATACTCCGTAGTCCGCTCTTGGAAACGGTGCAGACAAGTGTGATGGTCTGGGACTTGACGGATGATGTGCCTGTCTATCAGTTTCGTGAACGTCTCCATATGCGCCCTGCTTCTACGATGAAGTGTGTTACTGCTATTGCAACATTGGATAAGCTCGGGGCTGATTATGACTTTAAGACAAACCTTTACTATACGGGTGTGATTGACGACTCTACGCAAGTATTGCGTGGCGACCTCTATTGTATTGGTGGTATGGACCCAATGCTCTCTTCTTCGGATTTGACGGAGATGGCACGTGCCGTACGAGACTTAGGTATCAAGACGATAGAAGGCAGTGTCTATGCCGACCTCTCTTTTAAGGATCGTAACCGTTTGGGCGAGGGTTGGTGTTGGGATGATAAGAATCCTACGCTCTCTCCTTTGCTCGTTGATGGTAAGGACGAATTCACCTATCGCCTCTCTCGTAAGTTAGAAGATATGGGTGTGTCGGTGAATGGTTCTACAGGCGAACGTCAGCTACCAACTGATGCACAGTTGCTAACGACGTGCACACATTCTATTCGTCAGGTTCTCCATCGTATGATGAAGGTGAGTGACAACCTCTATGCTGAGTCTATGTTCTATCAGTTGGCTGCTAATGGTGGCACACGATGGGCAGGTGCAAAGACCGCACGCCAGTATGAGAACGCACTCTTCAGCCGTATCGGACTGAATCCTCGTGATTATAATGTTGCTGATGGTTCTGGCTTGTCTCTGTATAACTATGTAAGTACCGAACTTGAAACAAAACTCTTGCGCTATGCTTATCAGCGTTCAGACATCTATGGTGCCTATCTTGAAGCACAGCCGATAGCTGGCGTAGACGGAACTTTGAAGAGCCGAATGCGTGGTACGGCGGCAGCTGGCAACGTACGTGCAAAGACTGGTACGGTGAAGGGTGTCAGCTCACTTGCGGGTTATCTCACTGCTTCTAACGGTCATCTGCTTTGTTTCTCTATTATTAATAATGGTGGACTCAGCAATGGACCTATGCGTAATTTCCAAAACAAGATTTGTGTGGCGTTGTGCCAATAGGGCTTATTAGGCTTATTTGCCCAATTAGCCCAATTAGCCCAATTAGCCCAATTAGCCTTATTAGCCTAATAAGCCCAATAACCCTTTAAAAAGAAAAGAATTTATGATACCAAAGCTTCCCCATCATCTCCTTGAAGATGTCCTTGAAGAGATAAGAATCTTCGTAGAGAACATCATTGAGTCAATCGGTGTACATGGTCATACCGTTCCTGTATTGCGTCATGTCTTATTGACATTAGTAGCTATCTTGTTGGCTTTCATTGCCGAACGAATCTGTAAATACTTATTCGTTCCCCTTGTTCTTCGTCTGGTAAAGCGTACGCAAGCTCGATGGGACGATGTAGTCCTTGACCATCAAGTGTTGCGCACAGCCTGCCACATTGTCCCTGCCTTGGTGATATGGCAGTTGATGCCGCTTGTCTTCTATCAGTACCATGTTGTTCAGGTGGCTTTGACACGAATAACTGCCGTCTATCTTACCGTAGCAACGACGCGACTTGTGACGAAACTCATCGACCGCCTGCGCTATCTTAACACGAAACCCAGTGACTCGACGAGTCTTTATCTTAAGTCTTTCTGTGGCGTGTTGAAGATTCTTGCTATCTTTATTGCTGTGATTGTGGTGGTTGGAATCCTTATTAATCGTAGTCCGATGACGTTGTTAGCTGGATTAGGAGCTACCTCTGCCATTCTTATGTTAGTCTTTAAAGATACGATTGACGGCCTTGTTGCTGGTGTTCGTCTGACGAGTAACGAGATGATTCATATTGGTGATCATATTGCTTTGCCTGGAGGCTTCGTAGATGGAACGGTTATTGATATCACACTCACAACTGTGAAGATTCGTCAGGGCGATAATACGATTACCACCGTACCGCCTCTTACATTAGTTAATGGAATGTTCCAGAACTGGAAGGGGTTGGATGATGTAGACGGACAGCGTGTCAAGAAGATGATTTACTTTGATGTGCGCAGCATTCGTATTGCTGACGATGGACTCAAGCAGCAACTTATAGATAAGGGACTTGCCAAGGCGGACGACCTAAAGGGTGAGGTTGTGACGACCGCTCTTTTCCGTCGTTATATGGAGGATTACCTTGCCAAGCGTGAGGATGTCAATACGCAGATGCCTCTCCTCGTACGCCAATTAGAGGCGACACAGGCAGGTGTCCCTATGGAACTTTACTTCTTCCTGCGTCTGAAAGACTGGATTCCTTACGAGCATGCCATGGCTGACATCCTCGAACATGTTTATGCCTATGCCAATGAGTTCGGCTTGAAAGTCTATGCACAGACCCCTGTGCAGTAAAAGAGTCGGTAGAGGAGTTTCGTTTAAACCCTCAACACAATATGTGCGGAGCATCAACACGACATGTGCGGAGGCTCCGCACATATCGTGCGAAGGCTTAGCTCCATTCTTTAGGTTGCTTGGCTAAACCTTAAACCTAAATCGATCATTGGATCACAATATGTATAATTCTTATTACTATGGTATTGTTTCCTAACATCTTTTATTTTCTTATCGGCATCTTGTCCGCCTTTGTAACTTGACGTAGCCGCTACGCCTGCGTCCCAAAGCTAAACAATCTGCTCGATAATAAAACAAAATATGTTTAGGTTCTAATGACCGATTTGGGTTTATCGCTGCTGGAAGGCACAGGGTGACCTTTCAATTCTATGAATACAGGTTTTTGAAACGCCGCACTGGGCATAAGGTTATCTATAAGAAAGAAATGGAATTCAATTTCCATCCGGGTACAGTCTATGTGATAGAGGTCTTGCCGGATATACAGACATTCCGTATAGTTGAAGATAAAACACGGTTTGTATAGGGATAGAACGATAGGGGCTGCGGTTAACAGCTTGGGTACTGAAATAACATGATATAGGCTTTTTAACATGGGAAAAGTTTCATTCTACAAAATAAAATACTATCTTTGTGAAGAATCTTTTGTGTTAACTAACCCTATAAATAGACATGAGTATGAAATATTGGAGATCTATTAACAGTCTGGCTATATGCTGTCTATCAGTGCTGATGTTGTCATGTACGACGGAGAACGCAGTTGTTGGGAATGTTGGTATAAGTGATGTGAAATCGTCAGGTTGCAAAGCCTCAGCCTCTCTGATGGAGTCTCGTCCTGATTACTATAATCATTTCATAGGGCAGCGGTCTGTGTTGCACCTCTTGCTCGGTAAAGAGAATACTGTCACGGCACGTTTTGCAGACGTCATGGATAACTGTGCTATCGACCTGTTCCATGTAGGAGCAAGCAGCAGTGAGGGGAAGATAGTTCTCATCCTGTATCCCGATAAGGACATGATGACAAACTGCATCTGTCGCTATGATGTTGATTTCAAGATAAATAATATACCTTCTGGCAACTATCAGTTGGAGGTTTATCACACAACCGCCGATAAACAGATTAACAAAGACAACCAGATTTTTAGCGGAACTGTAAACTTAGAGAAAGGGAAGGAACTTATACTGACAATGAGCCGGTAAGGGATAAGTGTGGAGAGTAGGGTTGTGCTACCTGTTTATTTGAGTGCTTCTTCTATACTTTCTACAACTTTATCGTGGAATGGTTCGCTGTGATGTCAGCATGAAGTTGCTTTTAATCCAAATCGGTCATTATAGGCTAAACATATTGTGCCCTAATGACCGATTTGGGTTTAAGGTACTGAATCAATTGTTCTTTGAGGATAAGAAAATCCCTGAAAAATATTTTTCCTGTCATATCTGTCATGCAAAAGTAGTGTTTAACTTGTTGGTTGATAGCATAGTTACGTGAAATGTTAAATGTGACAGCAACTAAAAACAAAATTATATTCGTAATAATAGGTGTTTTCTCTTACTAACGTAAGTAGATTTTATTGCTGCCTATTTTGAGGAAACTTATAAAGTAAAAGACAAAAGAATAAAACGGTAAAAGAGTATTTTGCTGTTTTATTCTTTTGTCTTTTTGTTTCCCAGTCTTAATTCGCAGTAAGAAACATAGTGGTCAATGGTAATTCATAAGTTCATAAGTAAACGAGTTTACAGGTTTACAAGTTACTTGTAGCAATAAACATAGCGTATAGTAGTAATCATAATTATGACGTACTGATGAGAACTTCGTTCGAATAATTGTGAATTATGCATTGTGAATTATATCAGTAATCATAATTATGAATTGTGAATTATGAATTACGTCTGTTCTATTGCACCTGCATTATGCCGTCTTTGTTGACACTCGTCACACCTTTTACTTTCTTGAAATCAGCGATAGCCTTATCAACGTCGTGTTTCTCGTCAACTTTGACTGCTACACCACTGAACTCCTTGTATTTGTAGAGTAGGGTACAGCCCTGCTTCTTGATGGCTTTCAGTAGTGGTTTGCTGCCTGTCTTCTTGTCGAAGAAGATGATCAGCGTGTGGCTGACAGGTGTTTTCTCTCTTTCACGCTTAGCTTTCTCTAAGCCTTCACCACCATCATCACCATTCATTATCTGCTCCTTGATAGGGCATTGTGCAGATGCTGTTGTTGACTGAATGAACAATAAGCCCATTAGCAACATACTTGCTTTAAAATATTTCTTCATCTTGTTTTCTCCTTTTAATATGAATGACAAAGATAGTTATAAATAAGCAGATAACTACTAAGATTTATAATTATTTCAGTTTTCTTTCTCCTCGTTCTGCATATTACCTTTGCAAATGAAAGTATTTGGTGAGGGGATAGTTTTTTTGCACACAGAGATATGGAGTAGAAGGAGGTTGGGTTAAAGTATGTAGACCACAGAGACACTAAATGTATCAGAGCTGATTCTGTAATGAAAAAAGCAACCAAGCATTGCGCTCGGTTGCTTTTATATGAGATTAATCCTAATAAAGGATTATGCTTCTTCAGTCTCTTCTTCCACAGCCTTGAACTGCTCAAGGGCTTCTGGGTTGAAGGCTTTGATATAAGCGGTGTGACCGATAACTTCTTCCTCAGCCATGCGAACAAAGACATGAGCAGACTTCTTGAAGAGGTCTGGTGCTTTAGAAGCATCCTCGATAAGGAGGAGAGAACCGATGATGTCGGCTGTCATGTTGTAAAGACGGCGTGCGAGGAAGTCGTGAACATCCTGGTTTTCGCTTGCGTTAACCTTCTCAACAGCCTCTTCATAGAGCTGAATAAGTTTGGCTACACAATCACGCAGACCCTTCATGCAGTCGCAAGAGAGTTCGCCCTCAAGCATTTCCTTCATGATAGAGAGGTAAGTACCGTTAGTGATGTAACGTACGGCAGCAACAACCTGTAGCTGTGTTGTACCCTCGTAGATAGAGAAGATACGTGCATCACGGTATAGACGCTGACACTTATACTCCATGATGAAACCAGAACCACCATGGATAGAGATAGAGTCGTAGGCAGTCTGGTTAGCATACTCGGAGTTGATACCCTTTGCCAATGGTGTGAAAGCATCAGCAAGGCGAGTGTACTTCTTCATCTCCTGACGCTCCTCAGGGGTGAGCTTCTGGTCACGTGCGATATCTTCCAATGCCTTGTAGATATCAACATAGCGTGCTGTCTGATACAAGAGAGAACGACCAGCATCGAGTTTCGCCTTCATACGAGAGAGCATATCATAGACAGCTGGGAAGTTGACAATCTTCTTACCGAACTGTGCACGGTCCTTTGCGTAAGCCAATCCCTCGTTATAAGCCTCTTGCTCAAGGCCGACAGACTGTGCTGCGATACCAAGGCGAGCACCATTCATCAAAGCCATTACATATTTAATAAGACCCATGCGGACGTTACCACAGAGTTCTGCCTTCGCATTCTTGTAAACAAGCTCGCAGGTAGGAGAACCATGGATACCGAGTTTATGCTCGATATGACGTACGTCAACACCGCCGTTACGCTTGTCGTAGATGAACATAGAAAGACCACGACCATCATGTGTACCCTCTTCTGAACGTGCAAGAACGAGGTGGATGTCAGAGTCGCCATTGGTAATGAAACGCTTCACACCATTCAGACGCCAGCAGTTCTCCTTCTCATCGAAGGTAGCCTTGAGCATTACACGCTGAAGGTCGGAACCAGCATCAGGCTCGGTGAGGTCCATTGACATCATCTCACCCTCACAGATACGAGGAATATACTTCTGACGCTGCTCCTCATTACCAAACTCATAGAGTGTGTCGATACAAGACTGCAAAGACCAGATGTTCTGGAAACCAGCATCGGCAGCAGCAATCAACTCAGACATCATTGAGAAGACAACGTTTGGAAGGTTCAGTCCACCATAGCGGCGAGGCATAGAAACGCCCCACAATCCTGCTTGACGTGTAGCCTGGATATTCTCCAAGGTCTTGCTGGCATAGTGCATACGGTTGTCGATAAGGTGTGGACCTTCGATGTCAACAGCCTCAGAGTTAGATGCAATGATATTTGCTGTTATGTCACCAGTGATATCCAAGATGCGCTTGTAGTTCTCGATAGCATCCTCATAGTTTACTGGTGCGTCAGCGTGTGTAGAAGCATCAGCGTAGTTACGCTCTTTCAGTTCTACGATGCGTTTCATCAATGGATGCTCCAAGTGAAACGCTATTTCTGGGTGGTCAGTATAATAATTTGCCATGATAAAAAATGTAAGAGTAGCCCCTCCCCCTTGCCCCTCCCCCGAAGGGAGGGGAGTAGAATGTACTATTTCCTATGGTTCGGGACTCTTTTTATTCGTTGTTTATAAATTCGGTTATTTGTTCTATCACATTGTCTATGTCCGTGTATATTTCTTCGTTGGTGAATCTAAGCACATTAAAGCCCATTTCGTTGAGGTATTCTGTTCTTGTTTCATCGTCTACCTCTTGTAGCGGTTGCTTATGGTAAGCTCCGTCTACTTCTATGACTAAGTTCTGTGAAAGGCATACAAAGTCTACAATAAAGTCACCTATAGGATGCTGTCTTCTGAAATGGTATTCGCCCCTTGTACCTTTTAATTCTTTCCATAGAATCTCTTCTGCCAAAGTCATCTCGTTTCGATTCTCCTTTGCAAAGTCCTTTAGAATGTGGTACCTATCAGGTGAAGCTGTCTTGTAGGTGCATTTCTTTCTATTTTCTTTAGTCATAGGTAGGTAGTTAGTCAATGATTATACACGCTATGCCTCTTGTGATAATGAGTATTTAGCGACAGTAGTCCTCTTATTCCCTTTTCGCATTTTACTCCCCTCCCTTCGGGGGAGGGGCCAGTTAGTTGTTCAGTCAGCTGGCTTTACTTACTATTCTGCTTATAATACTTTATCAACTTCGGAACAACCTCTTCGACGGTGCCATTGATGATATAGTCAGCGATGGCATTGATAGGAGCGTCTGGGTCGTTGTTGATAGAGATGACGATACCACTGTCCTGCATACCAGCAATGTGCTGAATCTGTCCAGAGATACCACAAGCGATGTAAACCTTTGGATGGACGGTAACACCGGTCTGACCAATCTGACGGTCGTGGTCTACCCAACCTGCATCAACAGCAGCACGGCTGGCACCAACCTCTCCATGAAGCTCTTTAGCCAACTTAAAGAGTAAGTCGAAACCCTCTTTTGAACCGACACCATAGCCACCTGCGATAACGATTGAAGCCTCCTTGAGGTTATTCTGTGCAGGCTCAACATGACGGTCGATAACCTTTACGACATAGTCAACCTCTGGGATATACTTCGCCACATCTGGATAGACAACCTCGCCCTTTGCCTCACCCTCATAGATAGCCTTCTGCATAACGCCAGAACGTACAGTAGCCATCTGTGGACGGTGGTCAGGATTGACGATGGTTGCTACGATGTTACCACCGAAGGCAGGGCGAATCTGATAGAGCAGGTTCTCATAACGCTTACCAGCTTTCTTATCTTCGTAGTCACCAATCTCAAGTTGAGTACAATCAGCAGTAAGACCACTTGTCAATGACGATGACACACGTGGACCGAGGTCACGACCGATAACGGTAGCACCCATCAAACAGATCTGTGGTTTCTCCTCAGTGAAGAGGTTTACAAGAATGTCTGTGTGTGGTGCTGATGTGTAAGGGAAGAGTCCCTCACTATCAAAGACAAAGAGTTTGTCTACACCGTATGGCAGGATTTGGTCTTCTACCTTTCCTTTGATGCCACTACCAGCAGCGATGGCATGGAGTTCCACACCTAACTCATTTGCGAGCTTGCGACCCTTGGTCAACAGCTCCTGTGAAACCTCCTGTACAGTGGTTTCCTCTATTTCGCAATATACAAATACGTTGTTCATAAATAAAATCTTCGACCAAGCACTAATCCAACTAACTTGCCCCAGCTGGCCCCTCCCCCTTACCCCTCCCCCAGAGAGAGGGGAGTGAAATGTGTCACTTGCTGTAGGGTAACTGGCTTATTAGAAGGTTGTTCATAAAATTTCTTTCCCCTATAATGTCTGTAGCTAATAAAAAGCATCAGGACATTCTACGCCCCTCCCTCTGGGGGAGGGGTAAGGGGGAGGGGCCAGTCGCTTGTTTTGTTGGTTAGTTGTTCTGTCGTTTTTAACCAATAATCTTCTCTCCTAACAGTTCTTTGATGAGTCCTTCTACATCTCCATCTGAGCCAGTGAGGGTCTTGCTCTCCTTAGCTTGGAAGACGATGTTCTGAACAGACTTCACCTTTGTTGGTGAACCACTTAAACCGCACTGCTCCTCATCACCGTTGACATCGGCAACTGACCACTGATTCAGTGTGAGGTAAGGACGCTCCTCGTAGAGATGTGCCCAAGGCTCATCACCTTTGCGTTCCATAGGACAAGTAGCATACTTGTACTTCATCACGAGTTTGGCATTGCAAGGACGTGCTGGAGCAGCAGTACCATTCACAGTGATGAGAACTGGTAATGGAGCAACAACGGTCTCTACACCACCATCAATATGACGGCGGATAGTAGCCTTGCCATCCTCAATCTTTAGGATTTCCTCTGCGTATGTAACTTGATTGAGTCCTAACTTCTGTGCAACCTGTGGTCCTACCTGTGCGGTATCACCATCGATAGCCTGACGTCCACCGATGACGATGTCTACATCACCGATTTTCTGTACAGCCATCGCCAAAGCATAAGAAGTAGCGAGTGTGTCAGCACCAGCAAACTTACGGTCGGTAAGTAGCCAGCCTGTATCAGCACCACGATAGAGTCCCTGTCGGATGATTTCTCCGGCACGTGGAGGACCCATGGTTAAGATTCCTACAGTAGAGCCTGGGTTCTGTTCCTTCAGTCTCAGAGCCTGCTCCAAAGCGTTTAGGTCTTCTGGGTTGAAGATGGCTGGCAGTGCGGCACGGTTTACCGTTCCTTCGGCTGTCATGGCATCTTTTCCCACATTTCTTGTGTCAGGTACCTGCTTAGCAAGTACTACAATTTTCAAACTCATAAATATAATAATGTGTTATTTAATATTCAATTGCTTTGGTTGAGGGCAAAAGTACAGTTTTTTTGCAACATAAACAAAAAAAGTTGCACAAAAACCGCTTAACTGTGTTTAGGTTTGTTAGGAGCTATCCTATGAGCTGTTTTGTTGGAGTTAGAGGAGGTGTTGTAGTTTAAGAGAGTTGTACCCTCATTTGTTTTACGGAAGTAGAATCTTAATAACTGATTTAAACTTGAATGTATATCGTAAAAATAGTGTAGGGGTTGATGGATGGCAACTTCTTTTTTACTATTTATAAAACCCTTAATTCCAATGGAAAAGTTCTATCAGAAAACTCTTTTATAGCTTGTTCTATCTTGTTATATTTGCTCATCTCGGCATTATTTTCACGTAAATAAATATTTTTTGTCGTGAAAATAAATATTTCTTTTCATGAAGGTAAATAATTATTTTCATGAAAATAATTCCATGAAGTTGTATATATCATGATGAAGAAGGGCGTGTATAGTTATGATACAATATGTTTATAAGTACATTATTTACCTAAAATAAGAAGATAATATTGTGTGTACCTTTCTTTTTTCATACCTTTGCGTGGTGAGTTCTAACCCTTTTGAAGTTTTGATACTTTTAGTTCCTTGAAGATAAAAGAATTTTGCAAATAAATAAAGTTAATATAGCAAATGAATAAACGTACTATCGTTAGCATTGTTTTTTTATGTCTTTCTGTGACTTCATTTGCGCAGAAGACGTTCGTTATTTGGGATAAAGTAAATAATATCCCAGTGAGCAGAGCAAGTGTATATACCACCTACATGGGGAAAGTGAGGAGTACGTTTAGCGACCAACAGGGGAGAGTTGTTGTGGATTTTGCTTTTGATAATCTGATGATCTCGCATATAAACTATCAGAAAGAAAGCGTGAAAGTATTGTCTGATACACTGTTTATGGAGCAAAGTATGCAGTTGCTTTCGGAAGTTGTCGTGAGTCCTGCAGGGGAGCCATCATGGATTAAACCTATGTTGATGGATTTTATTAAGACGAAAGCAAAGAAGTATGGAAGTAATGGAGTTCTAAGATATGAGTTTCAGACACAGAATGTAGGCGATACGGTGTTATATCGCTTTGTAAGTAATGGACTGGTAAGAAAGAAGGAACTCTTTGAAATCTCTCCCTTGGAGAATGTTATCACCTTTAAGGATAAGTCAGCTGGTTGTGACTATAGTAACCTTAAAAATACGCTTTACCATGACTTTGTTTCTGATATGGATGAGAAGTTTGTGAAGGAACATCGGTTCTATGTGGATAATGAGTCTGAAAGCTTGGGTGTCAATGTGGTAAGACTCCTATTCAAGTCGAAAAAAGATTGGAAAGATTCTGGTTATTTATGTATAGATACCCTACAAAATGTCATCCTCAGAGCAAAACGTTCTACGGGATTGGCTTATAATGTACAGCACCGTACTAATGCACTTGTGCGCTCAACAATCAATGCTATATATGGACATCAATATAAGGATTGGCAGATTGATGTTGAGGTAGAGTATCGTTCATTGGATAACTCCTTTTACCTAAGTAGTTGTCGCTATTCTAATTATATTCAAGAAGAGTTTAAAGGAAAGAAGAAAAAAGGAGTTGAAGTTTATAATGTTACTTCTATTTATGAGGCACAACCTTGTCAGAACAATAAGATGAGTGAAGGAACAGAGTTTCTTCTATTGCCCCAACCTTTTGCAATGAAGATTATTATGAGCAAAAAGGAAAGAAGACAAGAGGAGTCATTGCAGAATGTGAAGAAAGAATATAACGTTTATTGAATCCTATGTGAGAATTTATTAAGGGCTCCATAGGGCAATAAAAGAAAGATGTAACGATTCAGGGATATGGAGTGTAAATTATAGTTGATTATCAGTATATTAGATAAATTGATACATGCGAATTCTGGTAAAGCATGTCATTTCGAACTTCTTGGGGGGTCTTCCGTTAAACGCATAGACATTTTTTCGTATAGCTTTAATGGTAAACCAAAGATATAGATTAAACAAATAGACAACCAAGACAGTCTTGGCTGTCTATTTTATTCACTCTCCGACACTGATAACCATTTCTTTTTAAAACGTCAAAAATTTGTAGATAGGATGTTGAAAAATCATTACATAAATTCATGTAAAACACCTAAAAGAAAGCAGAAAAACACGTGTAAAAAGCGATATTGCAATCAACAGTAAATCAATTAGTTATGAAGTCGTGCAAGGAAAGGTGCTTAATTAGACTTCAAAAGGGCGTTAGTAAAGACCTTAAAGGGTATCTATTGCAAGTCAATTAGGTGTCTTTTCAAAGCTAAAAGAGCATGTATTGGTTTTGAATCACATGAAAATAGTTTACAAGTTTGGTGACACCAAGAGACGTACGATATCATGGCGAGCTAAAAGAGTCCCAACTAACTTGATGACATTTGAGGAGTGTAAGATAGATGGCGTTCCTTGTCCTGTAGTTGAAGAAATGTCATATAAAAAGAATTGTCATAAGATAGCGAATCAAAATGGTAATCTTGCTGACTATGTTATCAATATAGTCGTTGATAGGAAGTAAGCGTTAAGGACGAGAAACATTTTTACAGGTAGAAGACACATTTGATGTGTCTGGGACTTAGGATAACTTTGCTATAAGTAGTAACTATTTGTAGCAAGGTTTTCTTGCAGGATGTACCTATCTTTTTCTTGTTCTTGCTTTGTCATATCATCGGTTTATGTTATCTTTGTAGCATAATGATAGATAGACCGACTGTAGATAGGATTATGAATGCGTCGAATATCGTTGAGGTAGTCAGCGATTTCGTTTCTTTACGCAAGACGGGAACAAGCTATAAAGGTTTGTGCCCTTTTCATGATGACCGTACACCATCGTTTTCCGTTAGTCCTGTGAAAGGTGTTTACAAATGCTTTTCGTGTGGCGCGGCGGGTAATGTGGTGAAGTTTGTCATGGAGCATGAGCAGATGACTTATCCTGAAGCCTTGAAGTGGCTTGCGAATAAGTATCATATTGAGGTGCATGAGCGAGAACTGACGAATGAGGAAAAGCAGCAGGAGAATGAACGAGAATCAATGTTCTTGGTCAATGAGTGGGCTGCAAAGTACTTTAGTGACATCTTGCACAACGATGTTGATGGTATGGCTATCGGTATGCAGTATTTCCGCAGCCGTGGTTTTAGAGATGATATCATTCGTAAGTTTCAGTTAGGCTTCTGTCTTTCAAGTCGTCATGCTTTTGCTAATGCAGCCTTAAAGGCAGGTTTTCAAAGAGATTTTCTTATAAAGACAGGTCTTTGCTTCGAGCGTGAGAATGGAGAACTTATCGACCGTTTCAATGGACGTGTGATGTTCCCATGGGTGAGTGTGAGCGGTAAGGTGACAGCCTTCGGTGGTCGTCTGCTGGATTCTCGTACGAAGGGCGTTAGTCAGAAGTACGTTAACTCTCCCGATAGTGTTATCTATCATAAAGAGAGAGAACTCTATGGTATCTTCCAAGCAAAGAAAGCTATTGCTAAGCACGATCTCGTTTATATGGTTGAAGGATATACAGACGTGGTCTCTATGCACCAGTGTGGTATTGAGAATGTCGTAGCTAATAGTGGTACGGCATTGTCAGTACATCAAATTCGACTTTTGCATCGCTTTACTTCTAATATCGTTTTGCTCTATGATGGCGATGAGGCTGGCCAGCATGCTGCTCTGCGAGGAACTGATATGTTGTTGGCTGAGAGTATGAATGTGAAGGTGCTGTTACTTCCTGACGGTAAAGACCCTGATGAGCTTGCACGTAGTTATAGTGCAGAGGATTTTAGAAAATATATTGAAGATAATCAGACAGACTTCATCGTCTTTAAGATTAACGTACTATTAAAGGGTGTTACTGATCCGATTAAGCGTTCAGAGGCAGTTGGTTCAATAGTGCAAAGCATTTCTGTTATTAAAGACCCGATACTCCGTGATACCTATATCCGAGAGTGTGCTAACCGTACAGGCGTGTCAGAGCGAACATTGATGGAACAGATGAATCGTAATATCTATTCCAATCGAGAACAACAGACACGTGAACAACAGCAACATCGGGCTGCGGTAATGGAGGAGCAACGGGAGGATGCAATGGCTGTAGCCTCTAAACCGACAACATCGAAGGTAGAGCAAATGCTTATCCAAGCTGTCGTCAAGGATGGTGAGAAGGTTATCTTTCGTGATGTGAAAGATGAGAATAGCGGACAGACATATAACCTGACCATAGCACAATATATTGCTTATGACCTTGGAAGCGATAATCTTGGTTTCTCAAATGAACTTTATACTAAGATACTGCAGGAGGCTGTAGAGCATTGTGGTGAAGAAGGGTTCAAGGCTGAAGAGTATTTCACACAGCATGCAGATATCAATATCGCATCTGTAGCAGTGAGATTGAGCGTAGACCGTTTCCAACTCGCAGAGAGTCTGCAAGTGAAAGAAACGGAACAAACATTGCGTGATCGTGTTATACATCTTGTAGCTGACTTCCGTTTAGAATATGTTTCTTCCCACTTGAAAGAACTGAATGAACGACTTCTGCAGGTGAAAGATTCGCAAGAGATGCAAGAGATTATGAGCGAGATAATGAGGACACAGAATCTTCGTAATGAATTAGCAAAGAAAACTGGTAGTAATATTCTGGTATGATGAATATGATAAGAAACTTATTCAAACCATCACTTCGTCTCTCAGACCTTGATTTAAGTGAGAATAGAAGGATAGTCTCAAAGGCACTGAAGGCACTCAACTGTACTGGGGAATGGAGAAAAGAAGGCGATGCAGCAATTGTTCGTTATACATTTCAGAGTGGACATTTTGGTATTCGTATTATCGGTAATTGTCCACAGGTGGAATTGTCATACCTTTTCTTTGCTGAGGCTGAGATGAAAGATATAAATATTGTGCGCCATGTGTGCAATCACTTTAATCTTAATTCTACCGGTCCACGTTTTAGTTATACTATCAATGAGGAAACAAATATCATTGATATGCATATCCTAACACCTCTTCTTTTAGATGACGATCGTGCAAAAGATATTCTTTCTTCAGCTATGGTCGGTATGTTTTTATGGCAGAATTCTTTTATAAGAAGTCTGACTGATGTGAAGAAGGATGCAAAAAGTTCATCTACGATTGATTTGGAATGGTCTGAGAAGGAAGTTGCACGTGATTTCTTTCTCCTTCGAGAACAGGAATTAAGACATCAGAAGAAAGGTGCCGAGTGGCGTCAGAATGATAAGGAAACTGCAACTTTGAAGCAGTGGATGGATAAGGTTTTTGGTTTGGTGGATGTTGTCTTCTCTGAGTTGACGGTGGTAACAGATTCCGTAACAGTTATCAACGACCGTGAATCTATAGCATCCTATAATCTGTCCGACACTTTGATAGCAGATGGAGCGTTTGTTCGACAGAAGGCAATGCTCGACCTTGTATTCTTTCTCCCAGCTCATCCGACAACTCGTCGTCGTATGACTTTCAGTATTCAGCAGGCTGATGGTTGTGAGGATGTGCTTTACTATCAGGTAGTTGCCACATTGTTACCATTGCCATCAGGGATTGGTAGACCCCTTCATTCGAAGGAAGTACAGGTGCAGTCGCACTCTGTCTTGTTGGCATACGACCTTCGCTCAACAAAGCAGTTGCAGGATGAGTTCGTTTATATGTGGAAGGAGGCTAAGAGTAAGGTAGCTAATGGTGAGGAGAACCAACTAACCGAAGAGCAACGATTGATTGCCAATGTGGAGAGTGTGGATGCTGCTCGCTTTGTTTATCGTAGTCGGACTCTTTATCGTCAGAAGCGTTACTATGAGGCGATTTCTTGTTTGGAGAACGCTTACCGCCTTTTGAATTCTAATATAGATAAAAAGAGTCTGGAAGAACGGAACCTCTTTTTAGAGGTCTGCTATATGTTAGGCTTCTGCTATAATGAGTTGCAACAGTATGATAGGGCTTATTACTACCTTACGTTTGTAACAGGAGTTAATCGCACTCTTTATGCTGAGGAGTATGTTAACTGTATGATTTATTTGGGTGATTATCGTTCGCTGATGACCATAGACGGAATCTTGGAAGACTTACATAATTCTATTGTTGAAGATGAAGAAGGCGAAGTCGAACAATCGGTGCACCCTTTTCTACAGTTCCTTTACCGACGAAAGGCTTATGTCTTGGTAGAGTTGCATAGGTTTGAAGAAGCGGAAGAAATGCTTCGTCAGATGATAGATGACCCTGAGTCAGGTGATTTTGCATTAGACGAGTTGGCATATATTCAGCAGTTACGAGAGAAGGATAAGACTGGCGGAACAGACGAATCGAATAGTTAATGAAAAGGAGAATATAGATGATTTATGTTCATTGGGCATTCTTAGCAGTCTACGTTGTTGTCATCATTATGGTGATGGTACGCGTATTGATGGATAACCTACAGCCAGCCAAGACAATGGCTTGGATGTTGGTGCTAACGTTTATCCCAATGTTAGGTATCATTCTTTACTTCTTCTTTGGTCAGACTACACGTAAGGAGCGTAAGATTTGGCAGTATAGTATGGACCAACTGACCAAGCATTCTATGTTGGAGTTTGTAGAACAAAAGCGTCTTCATCTGCCTAATGAGTATCGAGAACTCATCAAGCTCTTTATGAATCAGAACTGGGTCTTACCATTTAAGAACAACGAGATAGAGATTTATACTTCAGGATACGAGTTCTTTCCTTCTTTGTTAATGGAGATTGGTAAGGCTGAACATCATATTCATTTAGATACCTTTATTATTGCCAGTGACCCCTTGGGGCAGATTGTTGCTGATGCTTTGATTGATAAAGCACGACAAGGAGTTGAGGTACGTGTCATCTATGATGATGTAGGTTCTTGGAAAACAAAGAATCGTTTCTTTGATCGTATGCGTGCTGAAGGAATAAAAGTATATGCCTTCATGCCTGTACGCTTCCCAATCTTTACCAGTAAGGTGAACTATCGTAATCATAGAAAGATATGTGTTATTGATGGTGAGGTAGGCTTTATCGGTGGTATGAATATTGCCAATCGTTATGTGAAAGGGATAAAGAAATTAGCTTGGCGTGACACACATGTTAAGATAACAGGTGCGGCAGTATATGGTTTGCAACGTGCCTTTCTGGTAGATTGGTTCTTTGTGAGTCGTGAGTTGATTACTGACCATGTTTATTATCCTGTCAGCAAGGTTGCTGAGAATGATAGTCTTATTCAAATTGTTACCAGTAGTCCAACAAGTCTGTGGCCTGAGATTGAACAAGGCTATGTCAGGGTACTTGCCAGTGCAAAGCGATATGTCTATATGGAAACACCTTATTTCCTTCCTACTGATCCAATCCTCTTTGCTATGCGTACAGCTGCTTTGTCGGGTGTTGATGTAAGACTGATGATACCTTATGAGACAGACACAAAGATTGTGGAATGGGCTTCACGCACTTATGTCTTAGCAACGGTGAAGGCTGGAGTAAAGGTTTATTTATATAAGGCTGGTTTTAATCATTCAAAACTTCTTGTTGCCGATGATAGTATAGCAACGATTGGTTCTACTAATGTTGACTTCCGTAGTTTCGAAAATGATTTTGAAGCAAATGCTTTCTTCTATGACAAGAAAATAGCATTGAAGGTAAAGGATATCTTCTTAAAAGACCAAGAAGAATCTGTTGCTTTGGAAGATGTACGAAACCTTACGCACCGTTCTTTCCTACAACGATTGTGGGAATCAATAGTAAGGCTCTTGAGTCCATTATTATAAAGGTAAGAAACCTCTTACAAATAAATAGTTCTGCAAAGATGTTTGCTATTTAATAAGGTAATACGTAGAGCAAGGAAAGACAAATGTTTTTATTTTTTTGCTATTTTCTTGTTTGTTTCATATATTCTCACTACCTTTGCGCCCAGTTAAATTAAAATTAACTCGCAATAACGATGAGAGTCATAAAGAATATAAATTCAGCAAAAGTTTGCACCTTAGGAAATAAAGGTGTAGACTCGATTTGTGCTGTATTAAATTCTTTAACGAAGAAAGATAGAAAAAATATCGCAAATTATTTGGTAGTTCCAAATAATTTTGTACTCTCTCTCTCTCTCTCTCTCTCTCTCTCTCATATAGGCCAGGCCTAACCTCCCCACTTTTTTCTTCTCGCATACGCGCGCGAGGCGTGCCGTGCAATCCCTGTAAACAAAGGACTTTTCGGAGTTTCCTTTGTTCGCTTTTTTGTGTCCCTACGTAAACGAAATAAAAAGAAATTAAGCACGAAATAATAACTATTTTAATTGATAAAACAATGGAGAAAAAGAAACAAAAGAAGAACTATTCTGCACCAAAGTGTGAAATAGTCCACGTAAGCGAAACCACTTATTTGATGGATACGTCCTTCCCCAGTCAGCACAAAAAGGCGAGCCATGCTACTGGTCCAGCTGCTGCTAAGGCAAGTCAATGGAATGAGGATGACTTTGAAAACGAAGCCCCAACATCATGGGAAGACTAACAGGGAGTTATTAACTAAAAGAACAAAATAAAACGAATAAATGATGAAGAAAACAATGAAACAATATTCATTCACATCGCAACTAAAGTCGTTGGCTGTCGTGTTCGGCATCGCCTTGACTTTCGCATCTTGTGCTAAGGAGGATGTGGCACAGAACCCAAGCAATAAAGAGGGCGATAACGATAAGAACCTTACAACTTTCGTTGCAGGCGATGAGGCAAAGACTCGCACCTCATTGGATTATAACAGCAGCGACTTCTCTTGGGAGGCAGGCGATTATATCTACGTTAAGGATGACGACGGCGTAATGAGAAAGAGCACGAACGCTCCAACTCAGAAGGTAGCTTCTTTTAAGTATAAAGTACCAGGCAAGTTTACAGAACACACAAGTTATAAGGTTTATTACTTGGGGAAGAATAGTAATGGCAGCCAAGTAACTATCTCTGCTAACCAGACGCAGACCGCTCCAGACAATACGGAGCACTTCGGCACAGTAGGCGACTATGGTACAGCTACGGCAATCAAGGTAATAGGCAAGCAACAGTTTGCTTTTGAATTAGAGCATCAGCCAGCTTACCTTGTCTTCCAGCCTTACACAAGTAACACAATTCTGCAAAACTGTTACTTAACTAAGGTGGAGGTAACTTCTGACAACGATATTGCCGAAACATATAGCATCAATACAACAACAGGTGCTTTGGACGCTTCAGCAGGTACAGGCAGCAAACAAATCGTCTTGACTACAAGCGGCAGTAGTACTAATCCCAATGGTTTCCCACTAAGTAACAGTTCAGCCAGCGTAAGTACAAACGGTGCTTATATGGTAATCAAACCAGGAACTCATACGTTAAAAGTACGTTATTGGGTAAAAGACGAAGCTACCAACGTAGAGGGTACTATTACGAAGACGCTTCCTGCTACTGCTTATGCTTCTAACACTTACTACGATATGACAGCTAACCTTAACGTACGCGATTACGACGGCGACCATTACTACATGTGGGATGCACAGGAGCAATATTGGAAGGATTACGAATGGACAAAGCACTTGTCAGGAAACACAGGTCAGCCAACACTAAATTGGAACAGTTCTTCAAATTACGCCCAGAGCAACGCTGACCCTCGTCACTTCAACGTGAGTTACCCAGGTTCTGGCATAAGTAACCCAGCAACACACACTTCATGTAAAGACCTTCCTAACGCAAACGAGATGTCTTGGTACTGCATGTACGGTGATCCACGTTGGGACGATGACGAGTTATGGACAACGATGGGGCATTTATATAAAGGTGGTATGTGGTTTAAGAAGAAGGCTGTGTTGCAGGCAGAGAATCATTACAACACAGAGAAATCCGCCGATAATACAACCGACTTACGTACAACATACAAGGATTATAACAACACTAACAGTAGCATCACCTCTGGTCTTCCATCAGCAGCCGATGCAAATAAATATTTCTACCTGCCCGTCTTGGGTTACTACGACTCTGGTCAGCTGAACTTCGTTGGCGGCTTCGGCTCCTATTGGTCGTCAAGTGCTTACCCAAGGAGCAGTGGCAGCGCGTACCGCCTGCTCTTCTACAATGGTCACGTCTACGTGGAAGGCTACGGCCGCAGCACCGGTTTCAGGGCGGAGGCGTTTCAGTAGTTCTCGCGATTGCCCCTTTACAGGTGTCGCCCTCTAAAAGGCGACACCTTAAGAACCGCCGTAAAACCCCACCCCGCCCAAAGGGGAGGGAGTGCCTAACGGACAGGGATTCTGCTGAATGCGTATTCCGTTGCAGCGCTCACCGTATCTACGCACTGACGGATGCGTATTTAGCTACTCGTAGATACGCATTGCGCAGCTGTTAGATGCGTATCTAACAGCAGCGCTCACCGCATTCAACAGCAGCGCTCACCGCATCTAACGGCACGTAGATACGCATTGCGCAGCAAGGGAATACGCATCTGGCAAGTAGAGGATACAGAAAGGAGGAAAGAAGAGACGATGAAAGGGAGGAAATAAACCAAGAAAATAGAATGGGGCAGCATGAAGATGCATGAAGAAAGCTGCAGTGGCGTGCTGCCCTACGCTATGATGATAAGAATCTAATGTATAACTTTAAACACGAAGAATTATGAAAATTCGTTTAGTACCAAAGAAAAATCCGCAAAAGCGGGAGGAAGTAAAGTTTTATGCTAACCCTGTTAACCTTGGGCATAAGTCGCTGGATGACATTGCACGTGACATTGCGGGGCGTTCGTCCTTGACACGTGGTGATGTGTCGAACGTGCTGTATAACTTTATCGATTGTTTGCCTCATTATCTCCGTGATGGTTTCAGCATTCAGTTGGGCGAGTTTGGCTCGATGCGTGTCACACTGTCGAGCAAAGGAGCAGAAACAGAAAAAGCTTTTAAGACTGAGACGATTAAGCCTCGTGTGGTCTTCACGCCTGGAACAGAATTGAAACGTGAGCTTTCCGTAAACTCCTACGAATCGGTGAGAAAGACAGAAGAGGCAGGGAAAGACAAGAAGAAAAAGGAAAAGGAAAAGAAAGAAGAGGAAAATGGCCCTGTACCAGACACCGTTTAACCCTCATTGAATGCGAAAGCTTTTTGGGTTAACAGAACAGATTTGAAAACAAACTCGGTTTTGAAAGATTCTGAATTAATTTTTATTCATGTTTTTAGAAATATGCCCTTGATGTGATATCAATAGCAATACTTTTTAATTTATTAATTTAATTTTCGTTTTCTTGCCCCTGTCACCACTCTTGGTGTAATGGGGCAAGTTTTTTGTTCGTTGGTATCTTAATGCTTTTCTCAAATATATTTAATCTTTGTTATCTAAACAACGTGAAGTTCACGCTACCATAACTTCTATGTTCAATGAAGTGGGGATGAGCGGAGAAATCATTATTCTTACCATGTTCAAAGACAAGTAGTCCATCTTCCTTCAATAGGTCATATTGGAAGATGAGGTCTGGAATAGTCTCTAACTCTGGCAATGCGTATGGAGGGTCAGCAAAGATTAGATCGAACTTCTGATGACAACTCTTTAAGAAGCGGAACACATCTCCTTTTATCAATATATGCTCGTCTGTGCCAAGCTTCTCCATACATTGACTGATGAAGCGAGCATGGTCACGGTCTTTCTCTACACTTATTACCTGTTGGCAACCACGCGATAAGAGTTCTAAGGATATACTACCCGTACCAGCAAAGAGGTCGAGTGCCGTTGCTTCTTCCCAATCCACGTAAGCATTGATAACATTAAAGATATTCTCTTTAGCAAAGTCTGTTGTAGGACGTGCCTTAAAGCTACGTGGAATATCAAAATGTCTGCCTTTATATTTTCCTGTTATAATTCGCATAGTTTCTATTTTTAGGAGATGAAGGAGATGAAGGAGTTAAGGAGTGAAATGGAGTTAAGACATTAGTCTCTATGGGAGGTGTGTGAACTTAATTCACTCTACATTTTAGTTCCAATCTTCTTCTTTTATTCCAGATAGATAGTTTTCATATCGTAGGGAATATCTGTACGTTTAGCCAATTGGCTATTATTGAAGTAAACTTCCTGATTGATAACCCTACAGGACTTCAAATGTTGTTTTACTTTATCAATGAGCCAGTCTTGGTAATGTATATCACCGACAATATATAACTCATCTTTCTCTACATCCATTCCTGTTAGCTTCCATATATAAAGAAGGTAATACAAAGCATCATGCTCATTGGTTGCTTCGTATGAATTACTGAAGCGGAATCTGTTTTGTTGGAAACTGAAAACCTCCATACGCTTCTCGTGGAAATAAGCATAAAGTTTTCTACGTGGACCAGCGTAAGAACGACGATAGAGATGCGTCCATACCGACTGCATAAGCGGTTGTATTCGAATGTCCTTGAAATGGTCGTCGATAACGAGCTTGAGGTCTTTGTTAATTGCAAAGACAGCAATCGCATTCAAGTCTGGTAGGATACTCGATAGAATCTCCTCGTTGCCTTGTCTATGGTAAGTGTGATGATAGAGTGTCTCAATATCCTGTGTGCCAAAGTCGTCAATAGGCATGAGCATCACAGGGGTATCAATCTCTGCTAACAAACGTTTGTATCCACTCTGCAACAATTCAGAAACCTTGAAGGCTTCACGCAGATTGGCAGCAACAGAGATACCCATATTCATCTCGTAGGGTTCATAAACGAGCATACCATTCTCCTGTGGGTCACCCACAGCAAATGCCATATTGTTCCTGCTAAATCTGATAGTAAGTCGCAGTTTTTTATCGGAGATATTATTGTCTGTTTCTGTCATTACGAACGTTGTATAGCTTTTTATCACTTGCAAACTTACGCATTTTTTTCCGATTTCATTGGTTATCTGCTTGATAAATATCATCGAATGGTATTCTTTAAAGTATTAAAAAAGGGAAAATTAGCGTTTGATACTTAAAAAAGATATAACTTTGCACTCGCTTATTAAATGCTATAACTATTCAAACAATCATGTTTGATGGTGGTGTTGAATAATAACTTTTTTACATGGCAAGACAGTTCTTTGTTATCTTCGGATGCTTAGCATTGGGAGAGTTTATTGTTTGGGCTACAGGAATAAAACTGCCGTCCAGTATCATTGGTATGCTTCTTCTTACACTTTTTCTAAAGTTAGGATGGGTGAAGTTAGCTTGGGTGGAGCGATTGTCACAGCTTCTGATAGCAAATCTCGGCTTCTTCTTTGTACCGCCTGGGGTGGCTCTTATTCTCTATCTTGATCTTATTAAGGCTCAATGGTTCCCTATTGTTACTGCAACAGTAGTCAGTACTCTTCTTGTTCTTGTTGTTACAGGACAGATGCATCAACTTGTCATAAAGTTTGAACGTCGGTTGATGGCTATGGACTTACTTCATCATCGTGCCCATGCGCAGAAGATGAAGAAGATGCTGGAGGAAACCGAAGAGGTTGAAGCCATGGAAGAAGCTGAAAGGATAGAACTTGACAAAGCTTTACTCGGACAGGATAAGATAACTAAAACGGAGGAAAAATAATGAATTCGTGGGATGAAACAATCGGTCAGACTATTGACCTTATACAGGATGGTAAAGATATCTTTTCCAATCAGTATGTTATTTTGGCATTGACTTTTGCTGCCTTCTTTTACATCAAACGTCTACAGCAGCGTACTGGTTGGATGTTACTCAACCCTATCTTGATAGCCATCGTACTTATTATTGTCTATCTCAAGATAACTGGTGTTTCTTTTGCAGTCTATAAGCAAGGTGCCCAATTGATTGACTTCTGGCTTAAACCTGCAGTTGTAGCCTTAGGCGTACCACTTTATTTACAGCTTGATGCCATAAAGCGTCTGTGGTTACCAATCGTTCTGTCACAGTTTGTTGGCTGTTTGGTGGGTATTGTGAGTGTTGTTTTCGTAGCACAGCTTTGTGGCGCACCTGATATTATTGTCCTCTCAATGGCAAGTAAATCAGTAACAACACCTATTGCAATGGAGGTGACACAGAGCCTTGGAGGTATTCCTTCTCTTACTGCTGCCGTGGTGGTTGTCACTGGTATTATTGGTGCTTTGGTAGGCTTTAAAATGTTGTCCTATGGTCATGTAAATAGTCCTATCGCACAAGGTCTCTCTATGGGTGCCGCCTCTCATGCCGTTGGTGCATCCACAGCGATGGCGTATAGCAGTAAGTATGGTGCTTTTGCGAGTTTAGGTATTACGCTAAATGGTATCTTCACAGCCCTGCTTACTCCAACGGTACTCCGCTTGATGGGGATTATTTAGGGCGTCTTTGTGTAATAGCGTGATAAAGTCTACTATGGTAAGAAGGAATTTATACCCATTATTACACGTGTAGTTTTAATTTCATTTTGCTGTCACATTTAACATTTCATGTAATCCTACTGTTACTTAGCAAGTTAACTAATGAATTAGGGTGACAGTAGTGACAGCAAAATCTCAACTTTTATCTCTGTAACATCAAGTGTGTGAGTATTTACTTATTGTTTAGGATCTTATAATAATTCTCTATTTGTTAAATGACTATTCAGTTATAAGGCGTGTAATCAATTGTTGATTATCAATAAGTTACATGTATAAAGTCTGCAAATTCTAATGAAGAATGTTATTTCGATCCTTTCTATTACAATATCACGTTTATAAGTTCTTGATATTCAACGCTCATTATTTTTGAACACTTTATTAAAGATGTTTGTTAAATAGATTTAAGAACTTCCTGAGAATTTTCTATAATAAGAATAAAATAATAGCTTTGCAAAAGCAGATAGTCACATATTAATGTGCCTAATGTTATATCATGAATAAGAACAGTTTAATTTTAAAAATCTATTATGAAAGCAAACAACTTGGACATTATACATCTTATCCTATTTGGTCTATAGGAATATAGAAAGGTTCTTTATTGGATATGTGATAGATCCTGAAAGTCTTCTTTATAAATGTTGGGCTGATGTCGGGATAAAAAACCGATCTATTGGTACGTTAGAAACTGGATTAAATAATTTTGATATTATGTCTGAATTTATCCAAGGGAGCGATAATTTTTCTGATTCTAAATGTCTTAATTGTAGATACCTACCAGTTTGTGATGGCGGATGTAATCTCTACCGAGTGAATTATAAAAGTAACAAGAAGCCTTATGATATTTGTCAGTATGATGATGAAGGTATGATAAACTTCTTGGAAGAGTATACTGTAAAGAAACAAATGTTATGAAAAAAAATATTGCATTAATTATCATTTACTTATTGGTATGTGTACAGTTACATGCTCAACTAATAAAAGGTAAGGTTGTTGACGAGCATAATGTTCCAATGCCATTAGTGAATGTTGCGTTATTGTCTGAGGGTGATTCTACTCTGATAAAGGGTGTGGTAACAGATAAAGATGGTGTTTTTAATATAGAAAGCCATAATCATAGTAACCTACTTAGATTCTCTTTCATTGGATACCAAAACTTTTATAAGACTTGTACAGAAACTGATGTTGGTTTTATTAAAATGAAAGAAATTAGCACAGAGTTGAGTGGGGTTACCGTGAAAGCGAAACGACCCACAATAAAGATGAGCTTAGATAAGGTTACTGTGGATATCTCAAACTCTTATTTGCAGCATTTGGGGAAGGTAACCGACATACTTAAACGAATTCCTGGTCTTACTTCTAATTTCCAACTGTTAGAAGGGGGCTCACCAACATTTGTACTCAATGGTAAGGTTACGACAGTACAAGAGCTTGCAGCCATACCATCTTCAGAGATAAAGAGGATTATCGTAGATTCCAGTCCAAGTGCAGAATATAGTGCAAGTAATAAGGGAGTAGTCTACATTACGACTAAAACTTTATTAGGTAATACTCTTTCCAGTGAACTATCTAATGCCTCTGTTTTTGCTCGACATTACATGGATATGGTGGACCTTACCATTAATGAGAGGTACAAGAAAGTTAGTAATCTTTTAACTGTGGGATACTCTTATATCAAATCTACGCAGATTGACAATACAACAGAAACAGTGTATCTCCCTCAACAGACCATCGAAAGTGCAAAAGAGAGACGTACACATAGTAAAGGAAATATCTTTAACTGCTTTTATTCAATGGATTGGGACATAAATAAACGCCATTCTATGGGTATTCAGTATACGGGCAATGTGAGCCGTACTAATGAGCATGAACCGACACTGCAGACAATGAATGGCAATGAGATGGCATTCTTCCAGTGGAAAGATGGGAATAACTATATGCATAGTACAAGCGTAAATTACAATAATAAAATCGATGCCACACGCAATCTATCTTTCGTGGCAGATTATACTTTCCAACATTCTCATGATACTGGGTTGGCAGACATTAATCCTGTGGTGAAAACAAATAGTGAAGGTCGATATCATATCGCTGGGGCTCGCCTTTCATATCGTACTCAAAGAAAGTGGGCAGACCTATCAATGGGAGTCTTTGGATTAACCATGAGTAGTACTGGAGCGTATTTATATAACACAGATGCAGAAGACTACAAGACAAATGAATCTCTAATTGGTGCATATTTTTCGCTTTCTAAACGATTCAAGGACTTTTATCTACAAGGAGGATTGCGAATGGAAACTAACTCTCGGAAGTTAGAAACGAATACTTCAGGGATGTTTACAGATTCTACGGAGTGGCATTTCTTCCCAAACCTTGTAATGAAAAAGAATTTAACGAAGAACTCTTCAATTGGATTGTCTATAGGACAGACTATTGCACGACCATCTTTTAATGACTTGAATCCAGGTCTCTACTACTATGATGCAATCTCGTATTCGGCTGGTAACCCACAGTTGAAACCCAGTATTACCACAAATCTGAAGGTAAGTTATCAGTATAATAATTTCCATACGTCCGTAGTTTATAATAAAAACAAGAATAAAATAATTCAATTACCAATATGGACAGATGTCTCAATTGATAATAAGAATATTAAATGGATACCTATAAATTTTGATAAGTCATCCACTATTGTTGCAACAGCTATCTATCATTACTCTTTAGGACCAATTCAAGGAGACATAACTGGTTCGTTTACCAAGCCTTTTGTCAAGGCTAACTATTTGGGTAATGAATATTCCTGTGGTAAGCCATCATGGTATTTCTCTGTTGATGGACAATGGGCATTAAGTAGTTATTCTATGTTTGCTTTTGATGGATCTTATGATAGTGGAGGAAATAGTACGCTTTTCAATCACGAGAAGTCATGGACTATGAATCTGACTTATATGCATCGTTTGTTCAAAGATAAGTTTACATTACTCGTTGCCTTTAATGATGTTTTCCACACAGACCATGGTAATAACTGGACAATGAAATACAATAATATAAAAACATCCATGCATACTAATGGTGACACACGCTCACTGATAGTGAAACTGAGTTATAACCTCGGTAAGTTACAGTTGGATAAAAATAAGCAGACCGCATCAAAAGAATTGTTGGATCGATTATAATTTTTAAGAAATGGTCTTCAGAAGATTGATTTTAACTTTATGACAATCAGTAAGGTGCAAAGTGGGAAACATGAAGTTCAGTTGACTAAGAAGGCTAACCAATCATTACCAAAGGATATATCTTTCGAATTTATTGCCCTGATGGGATTTCATCTATTGTAATCTCTTTTAAATAGCAAGAATTCTAATGTCTAAGTTTTGGCTATGTTGATAAGGTCAGAGATAAATTCTCTCGAACACCAATAGTAAAGAAGAACAGCCATATCAAAGCACTCCGGTTTCGATATGGCTGTTTTAACCCAAGTTTAACCGGCAAAATTATTTTTCATAAATTTTCGGGATGTTTTGTGTAGTATCAATTTGATAAATGATTGATAATCAAGTATAGGGTATTGTAACGAGGAGTAAAATCTGATTTGTAGGACACAGCCATATCAAAATTATTTTGTTACTTTGCACTCATGCACGCAAATGTACAGACACGATTCAACCCTGCCACAGGGGACATGGCTCCTTATTATCGCATCAAGGAGTCATATCGTGACGTGCAGGGTCATGTACATTCGCTAATTCTGTTGAACATCGGGTTCGAACCTTCACTTACTGCTGTACAGGTTCGAAAAATTGTATACGCTCTTAGCGAACGCTTCAAAACCAGAAGTACACCCTCGCTTTTTAAAAAACATCTTGACGGTCTTACTCCTATTGAACAGGCAAAGGCTGACGAATGGTGGAGCCGTATGGAGAAAGAAGGTGGAATCGATCGGTTTAATAAGGAAGAGCAGAGGTCGCTGAGAAAATATGAGAACTACATTGACCTTGAGACGGCAAACTATACTGACGCAAGGAATGTTGGTGCAGAGTGGCTCTGCAAGCAGACAATAGACAAGCTGCAATTAGAGGGTTTTCTGCGCAAAAATGGGTGGACGGAAAATGCGATACACACGGCTTTGTCAGCATTGATTGTTCGCACGGTATATGCAGTTTCTGAACGTTCATCTTATTATTATTTGCGCGATAACTCGGCTGCCGCTGAACTTTATAGTGGAGTTCCTGGCTGGACACCAGGAATCAATTCTCTGTATAAAATCACTGACAAGTTATATGAACTAAAGGAACAGTTAGAGCGTCATCTGTGCAGCATTACTGACGCTCTCTTTAATATAGACAACAAGTTGATGCTCTTCGACTTAACCAACTTCTATTTCGAGGGTAGCAAGCGTAACAGCGATAAAGCCAAGTTCGGTCGATCAAAAGAAAAGCGCTCTGACTGTAAGCTACTTGTACTTGCATTATGTATCAATAAAGAAGGTTTTATACGTTATTCTTCAATCTTGGAGGGTAATACAGCAGATCCCAAGTCTCTACCCAATATGATTGATACGTTAGCAAAGAGGAATCCCTCACGAACCAAGGATACGCTCGTTGTCATGGATGCAGGTGTTGCCACGGAAGAGAACTTGGAGCTAATAAAGAAAAAGGGTTACAATTATCTCTGCGTATCCCGTACGAAAATGAAAGACTATACGCTCAGTGATGATAACAAGAGCGTTACGGTTATGGATGCCCGTCGGCAGAAGATAACGCTGAAAGAGATTAAGACAGAAGATGATAAGGATTATTATCTCGAAATAACATCTCCTTCGAAAGCTATGACAGAGTCGTCCATGAACAGAGTCTGGAGAGAGCGTTTTGAGATGGAACTGCAGAGGATAAACGAAGGAATCTCCAAGAAAGGTGGAACAAAAACCTATGCAAAGGTTGTTGAACGTACAGGACGTGCCATACAGAAGTACCCTTCTATAGCGAAGTTCTACCAGATAAGCTACATAAAAAATGAGAAGAAACCTAAGGAGATGCTACGTGTAGACTGGGAGATAAAAGACCTCTCGGCAATGGAATCTGGGCATGGAGTCTATTTCCTCCGTAGCAATGTCAGGACACTTTCTGAGCGTGTAACATGGGAATACTACAATCTCATTCGTGAGATAGAATGTACGAACAGACAACTAAAGAATGATCTCAACCTCCGTCCAATCTATCATCAGAAAGATGAGCGAAGCGATGCACACCTCTTCTTCGGTTTATTAGCCTACTGGGTGGTAAACACTATCCGTTGTCAATTAAAACGAGAAGGAGAATCCTGTTACTGGACCGAGATAGTACGACGTATGAGTACCCAAAAGCTCGTCACCACAAAAGGGAAGAATCCATTAGGTGAAACCATCGAGATGCGCCAATGTAGTAGTCCTTCAAAGCAAGCAAAACAGATATACGATAAGTTGAACTTAAAACACTCACCATTCAAAAAGAATAAAATTTGTAGGACACAGAGCCCATAAGAAAAACGAGAAAAGTACAGTGACAGTAACAATTAGGCGAAAGTGGGTGTTAAACTTGGGTTAAGTAGGGTTACTTTTTGCAATCTATAATATAGAACGGCTTAGATTCCCTTTTCAGACTGCATCGTCACTTCAATACGGCGGTTACTCTTGATAAGGTTGCGGGCAATACGCTGGATGTCAGCAGCTGTGATATTGCGCACGATTGTCTTGTAGTCTTTGTCAAAGTCAACTCCGTGGCGCAGCTGGTTGTATATCACGTAGAGCCAGTAGTCGTTGGTAACAGAAGACTGGTCGTACTGCTTCAGGAGGTATTCCTTCACCTTTTGCAGACTTACTGCCTCTGGACCCTTATTCGCAATGTGCTCAATCTGCTTTGTGATGATCGGCATTACCATGTTATACTTGTCTGGGTCGGTATCAAAGGCAATCTTCAACATGGCGTGAGGATTGCTTGACTTACTTAGACTCTGCTGCAGCTTCACACCATATACTCCACCTTTCTCCTCACGGACAGAGTCGGTATAGGCGATAGACAATACACGCTTAAAGACGTCGAGTTCTAAATCAGACTTCGCTGTATAAGGTTCGTCCCATGTGTAGAAGATGGTTACACGTGCCAATGGCGTCTTCATCTTTTTTTCAAAGCGGTGAGTCTCGTTGCAGTTGCGCACGTCAGGATAAGTCTTCGCAAAGGTTTCCTTTTTGCCTGTTGATGGTAGAGAAGCAATGTACTGCTCTAAGAGAGGGCGCAACTGAGCGATGTCAATGTTACCCATGATAATCATCTTGAAGTTGGAAGCATTGCTGAAACGCTCCTTGTAAATCTCAAGAACACGGTCATAGCTCACCTTGTCAAGTGATGCAGCCTTGAGTGGTTGTACACGTGGCGAGTTATCGTAAACGATAGCTGCGATAGAGTCGTTGTAGCTAACGTTAGGACTTACCTCACGGTTGGTGAGGAAAGAACGCATACGGTTAACTTCTGACTGGAACACCTGATCATCACGACGGAGATTGGTAAAATACAAGTAAGTAAGTTCAAACAGTGTGCGGATGTCTTTGATAGATGAATTACCGCTGATAGACTGTGTTTCATTGCCTACACCAGCGTTGATACGAACAGTCTTGCCAGCTAAGAACTTATTGAGTTCTGTTGCACTGAAACGGCCAACACCACCTTCTTTTACAGCTGCTGAGATAAACTGTGTGTTAATCAAGTCCTTGGCTGGATAGAGGGAAGAACCACCTTCTGCAAAGAAGTTCAGTGTCACAGCATCCTTCTGATAGTCGGTCTTCTTGAAGTAAACTTTCACACCATTGCTCAGGGTGATTTCCGTTGTTCCGTGCAAGCCTGCTTTCTCACTCTTGATACGTCCCTTCTTCGGTAACGTCTCTATAAGTTTATCGTCCAACTTCTTCTCGACATACTTAGGATAGGTCTTTGCCTGTGCATCGAGAACCATTTGCTCAAACTGCGCATCTGAGGGAACATTTACTCCAGCTTTGTCTGGTGCATATACAACAAGCACCTGATTCTTATTCGTGATGGCTTCACGCATAGCCTCATTGACCTCGTCGAGTGTCACCTCATTAAAGAACTGGTCATCGAGTTGCTTGTCGTAAGCCTCGGTGGTGATGGGTTCATTATCGAGGAAATTCTGCTTTGCACGACGTACATAGTATGAATTGCGACGGTCGTTACGTTCATTGTATTGGCGGTCAATCACCTTCTGGCGGAAAGCTTTGGCACGAGCAAGTTCTGACGGAGTAAAACCATGCTGACGGATTTGCTCAATCGTACCCACTGCTGCATCAAACGAACCCTTTACATCTTCCTGACGAGCACCAAAAGAGAGGACAAAGGCATCTTTTGTACGACTAATCAAGAATTGTCCCATACGTGCAGAAGCACTCAAACAAGGCTTTGGATTCTTGTCCTGCATCTCGTTAAGGCGTTCGCCAATCATATAAGAGACTAAGTCGTCAACATATCCGTCTCGCTGATATTTTACCGAAGACTTCTCTGAATCGGGTGTAGCCTCACGCTTCATATAAAGTGTAACGAGCATGATAGGTTGTTCTGAATCCTTCAATGAGGCTACAATCATCTTGTCGTTGTCATTCACTGGGAAGTAATCACGATGAGCAGCATTTTCAGGCATAGGAATAGCAGAGAAGACAGACTGAATCTTCTTCTCCATCTGGTCTACATCAATATCACCCACAACGATGATTGCTTGTAGGTCTGGGCGATACCATTTGTGGTAATAGTCGCGAAGTGCCTTGTAAGGGAAGTTGTCTACAATCTCCATCTTACCGATTGGCAGACAGTCTTCATACTTCGTACCACGATAGACGATTGGCAATGCCTCTTCCATCAGACGCTGTGAAGCCATACCAGCACGACGAGTACGCCACTCCTCATGAATGACACCACGCTCTTTGTCTATCTCCTTGTCCTCAAGGTCCAAGTAGTGACTCCAGTCGTGGAGGATAAGTAGGGTAGAGTCGATAGTTGCCTCATGCTTTACTGGTACGGAACTAACATTATAAACCGTTTCGTCAACGGAGGTGTAAGCGTTGAGGTTGGTACCGAACTTGATACCATGTGCCTCACACCAGTGAACGATACTTGGTGAAGAAGGGGTATTCTTGAAGTTCTTACTTCCATTGAAAGCCATGTGCTCAAGGAAGTGAGCCAATCCTCTTTGGTTAGGTTCTTCGAGAATACTTCCCACACGCTGTGCAATGTAGAAGTCGGCTATTCCTTTCTCCTTAGCATTGTGGCGTATGTAATAGGTCATACCATTCTTCAACTTACCTATGCGGAAGCTGTTGTCGGTACTGACATTCTGCGCCATAGCACCTGTCACGAGGAGCAGGAGTACAAGCGCATTGATGATTCTTTTGTTCATTAACATAATATGTGAGTGATTCCTTTTATAATTCTTTTATGTCTGTCTGATTTTTATTCTTTATAGGATAATGTCTTTCTATTGATGAGTTGCCTTCGTCTTAATAGCATATCGTACTCTATTAAGTGCTCCGCACGTGTGGTGCGGAGGCCCAACACTACTTGTGCAAGCGCTTAACACCATTCGTGCTGACCAATAGTAAGACTGTTAGAAGGTGCAACCAATGGTCAGTCTGCCCGTTGAATAGTTCCTACCTATGAGATAAGCGTTGCCGTCGTTGGTGTGACGATGGGTGAAGTCGAAGGCAGTGTAGGTCTTCAGCTTGGTTCCTGGAAGGACAAAGGCATATTTAAGTCCGAGCTGGAGGGAGTATTGTGGGTCTGTAAGATACTTATACTCACGATACATCAGTACGTCTATCGTAGGAAAACCGTTCTGCTTGTCAGATGGTTTAGCTAATGTTCCATCCTCGAAAGCATCGCCCTTTCCCTTCTTATAGGCAAAGCCTGCTTGTAGTGAAAGTACTCCCTTTCGGAAAAGGAGGTTACGTGTAAGACTTGTATAAGCCTCTGTAGTGTGGATGTCTTGACGTCGGAAGTAAGGGTAGCTGTAGCCTGTCTGCTTGCGATGAGCGAAGTTAGTGCCCGCTTCTATCGTCCAAAGAGGTAACTCGTTTGTCACTCCATAATAGCCTGTATAGCCAAGATGCACATCGTTCCACGCCTTATTGGCACTCTTTACCGGGTCAAGATACTGATAGAAATATGCCCCTTGTTTGTTTTTGTTAGAACGATAAGCATTCATCTCGTTGACAAGATTCTCGCTTGAGAAACTAAAGTCAAGATGATGTATCTGCTTTTCGAGTTTCAGAGAGAGGCGTGTCTGGTAGTCATAAATATGGCTATGATGATTGGTGTGAACAATCGTATAGGGTGACTTCCTACCATAATAACCCTTGCGATAAGCCATGTCCAAGTGGTTAAACCATGAGAGATGTGGTAGGATTTCCCAGCCAAGTTGTAAACCTAAACCATGATATTCATTGAGCATAGGTTGTTCCCTATTGCTATCAGTAAAGCCCGAACTACTGAAGGGTTCAGTCTTACCAATCCACGGACCATAGTTGATATAAGACGTAAACTCTTGTGCATTTGAAGCGTAGGTACTAAAGATTACGCTCTCTGTGTTCCGTCGGTAAGTATAGTCAAGACCAAGACTAAAAGGCTGTAATGGTATATAGACACCTGTGGTGAGGGCTAAATCCATCAGCTTTGTCTTATGTCTTAAATCCTTATACTTAGCAACGTTTGCCGCAGTGAAGTCCACCTTTGTACCAATGGCAAGTCCTTTATATATCTCCCAAGACAATGCCCCCATAAGATTATAGGTGTCACGATGCTTTGTGCCAGCATTATTTAGCGAGTCTTCGACAATATCGAACGGTAGACGTTGGGTTTGTATGAACGCCGAACCAGTCATATTACGCCCAGAGAAGTTGTCATAACGCATACTTCCCGACAAGACAATCTTGTCTGTTAGTCGATAGAATGAAGACACGTTAGCACCCGCCTGCACGGTACGTGGCGACGCATCATAGTTGACAAAGCCTCCCTTGCCATACTGCACATACACTTCAGCCAAGGAAATGTTCTTTGTCTTGAATCGTGCTAAGGCCGCTGCATTGTCATTCCTCAGCCATGCATCGCTATTGGCAACGAAGCTAAAATCACGATGGAGCAGACTATCCTTAGCCTGCTCCTGTGCGTTGAGGCTGGCAGAGAGGGTTACTCCTGCCAGTATAAGTGTCATGAACCTATATCTCATCTTACAGGTTATGTTCTTTTATCATCTGTTTTACTTGTCTCTCAGTGAGAACTGACTGCGCTCGTGGAAGTCAGCAGTAGAGTTGTTTGTGTCCATGTAGACAATCTTTGCTCCCTTCTTCATAGATGCTTCAGCGTCGATATGACTTGGGTCTGCGCCATACTGATAGTTATAAACCAACTTATCGGCATTGCCTTCAATCTTCTTTGTAGCTACAGCATCCACGTTACGATATACACTATGACCAAGTTTGATAGTCTGTTTTACATAACCAGCATCTACGTCAGAGCCGAAACGCTTCTTACTCTCGCTCTCTTTAATTTCCTGATAAACCTCAACACCATCGATAATCCAGTCTGTAGGAACTTTCAAAACAGCATAAACTTTTGTCTTTGGCTTGTCTGGTGCATATGTGATATTGCTTGCATCGTTTGCGAAAGCAGCAGGTGTTGTGTTCTTTGTCTGGAAGATGAAGAAAGCTGGAGATGTCTGACTAAGTGGCCAAGCATTAGCTTGTCCAAATTTTACTGCCTTTAGGTATTGGCTGGCTGGGATAACATCAGCCGGTGTTGGATAATAGGATGTCATGTTGAAACCAGACTCTGGATCATACATTGTATAGTAGTCCTTGTTGGCATAGTTAACGCTCTTTGAATAGGTCTTGGTGTTATCTATTGCTCCCATACAGTTAATAACAACCTGTGAGTAAGGTTCAATCACCAATGAATTCTGGAAGTACCATATACCACAAGCTGCTGGAACCCATCCCTGTGATACATAAGATGGCTCTGTCGCACTTGCACTATACCATGCATTTGCAGCATGTGCATTGTATGGATCTAACATACCAATAGCCAAGTTGCTGATTACCGCTGTCTTACCACCATTGTTGTAGAGGATAAAACCCTTGTCAGATTGGAAGAACTTCTTGGGGTCTTTATCGTCTGGTACACCTGTTGTGTACAGTTCCTTGATGATAACTTGGTCAGCATTCTGATCAGGCAATTGGAAAGTAACGTTCTTTACATCTGATGCTTTGATAACTTGTACGGTACCATCGTTATGTGTCACAACCATATCCCATACTTGTGCATTGATGTTGCCAATGAAAGCGAACATGGCAACAAGGAGAAGTAATATTTTCTTCATATCTTTTCTATTTAATTTCTAATGTTATTCTTACTTATTCATAAACTTAAAACTCTTAGTTGGTGTGCGGAGGATGTAGACACCCTTTGGCAATGATGACAGGTCAAGGGCAACTCGTCCTTCACCATCTGCTGTTACAGAACTGATTTGTGTACCATTAAGATTGTAAATAGCCACTCTTGCACCTGCTTTCAATCCACTTACTTCTGCATTACTGAATGAGAATTGAGGTGTATTAGACCCATTTTTTTGGTCATTCGAAGGCACACTACTAATGCTTGTCGGCACCTTCTTCTCAATAAAATGGTAATCCTGCACGCCTGTCAGTGCTGTTGTGAGTTTCTGATCCTTACAAGTAATAACAAGGTTGTTTGCCTCTATGGTTATAACAGGAAATGACTCCAAAGCAAACTCGGTCTTTGTTCCATTCGTTTCGGTCAAGACAAGGCAGGTTATCATCTTCTCTTGTACTGTCTGTGCAAAGCCACTAAGGGGAATGAACGACAGTGTCAAAGCGATAAGCCCTATAAAACTTATTTTCTTCATAAACATTGTTTTTAATTTATACTATCTTTATTTCTCTTTTAATTCACGATACGTTTCTTCGACATTACTAATGGTAAGGTTACCACGTGAGGAGAGTCTACTGCAACGACTACCTGCGACTTGGCACCATTGAAGAAGTAGCGATAGTCTGTGGTCTCCTTTCTTGCAGAGCTGCTGACCTTATACAAACCGGATGGAATGCTGAAGTGAGCCACTCCTTGTGTATCTGTGCTATCAACAAAGGTACTTGCCACCGCATCTTGTAACTCAACGCGCAGTCCTTCATACGACCCGTCATAAGTGCTTGGGAACTCTAACTTCACATCAAAGTTGATAACCTCAATCCCTTCTTCATAATCAGCACACGAGACCAACAGCGTTATCACGCATACTGCAAGTAAACAAAATATCTTTCTCATTATATCTTTAATCTTAATGAAAGTCCATAATAGAAGCTCGGAACATACCCACTACCAAAGAGACTTGTTTCAAGTCCTGTCTGGGAAGAGTGTATCTGAGCAAGTGTGTTAAAGAAGTTATTGGCATAAAAAGATATAGATACGTGCTTACCAATTTCCTTTGTTACACTCAAGTTAGCCGACCAGAACGCACTCAACTTATTCGGATTCAATGTGTAAGGATAGTTTGTTCGCACAACCAACTGTGCTAAGTCGTTGTATAACCCTCTGTCATTCGTTGCTGCCCAACGTAACTTCTCTGCAAAAGGAACCAGTGTCTCTGGTGCATCCCATGTGCTGTAATATTCTGGATAGACGATGACTGTTTGATTCTTTTTCTTACCATTATATGCCTCACCAAAGTATTCATTCCCACTATTCACGACATATCCTCGACTGCTGGTAGCTCTACTGTAAGTATAGAGTGAGCTTTCCATGCGCAAAGCAATGATGAGTCGAATCTTTGGTATATGTGTCGTCAATGTGACATTCATATCCACCTGCCCACTAACAGAGCCATTTGAAGGTGAAGCATTGGCAGTATAGTTGGTTGAAGTAGCTGCGCCACCACGATAATAACCAATATACTGATAGAGCTTTCCGTCTGACTGACGTGTGTTCAGACCTACAGGAATATCTGCAAAGAGGGTTTCGTCCTGTGCCTTATAATGATAATACTTACCATCAACACGTACCTGTGTGCGGAGCGACTTAATCTGTTTGAAATCTACAATCCATTCTAAACCATAGCGACTCAATGGGTCAGCATTCACATATTTTGTATTGGTAACGTAGGTGTTGCGCTCGTCATAACCGAGTACAACTGGTTTTTTTACACCGCTGGCATCACTTACTGTCACAACACCTGTTTGTGGATCAATCGAGAAGAGACGATTTGGAGCATCAATACCACTTGCTTGCAGTCTTGCAGGTGAGGTGTATTTATAGGTGAAAGGTGAGTAAACATTCGTTGCCATGTAAGGATTGAAAATCTTACTATGGAAGAATGACAAGTTGACATCTGCTATCTTCGTTCTCATCTCCACACCTAAATCCCACTGGTTGGCGTGTTGCCACTTCAAAGCAGCATTGTATCGTGCCTTTGAAGGGTAGGTGTAATAAGCGTAATACGAGCGGTTGTTTGCATCACTTGTAGACGAGAATGCTAACATATCACGATAAGATGGAGAAGGGTAGAGTACTTGGAAACTTGGAAGTTTCACGCTCTTGCCCCATCCTGAATGTAAGCTAAGACTATTAACCCAACTTTCTTGGTCAAAGCGAAGCACGTAACGCATATTCAGTCGTGGTGAAAGACTACCCACTGTACCGTATTCTGAGCCTGGAATGGAGGTAATATCTTCACGTACACCTGCTGTCAATTCAATGTTCTGTTTATCATTGATAGCCATTGATAGCTTGTCTTCGGCATAGAGTGCCATATTGTTTAAAGCGGGAAGGGCATCAAAACGATATTCACGCCATGTTGGTGCATAGCGCATATTCTCGTAGTATGTTCCCTTTCCTTTGTTCTTACTGCTGGTCCACTCTGCACCAACAAGTAGGCGATTGCGGAACTTTCCAAATGATTTATTCCAATTGCCCTTTAGCTTCAAACTATAGGTGAATGGCTTTGAGTCGCCGAAGCCACGTAGATACCAATAACCCGTAGGACCAAGGATTATGTTGGCAGAAGGGTTCTTGTCGTAGTCTTCAGCAATGTTATATCCCTCCGTCAAGGTGTGGATATAAGGTTGTGTAGAACTACTACTCTCGTTGCTATAACTTTCTGAGCGTTTGTCAGCGTAGGTGAAGGCTGCTGTAAAATTAAGGTTGGTTATCCATGACTTGTTCAGCAACCAATCAAGGCGCACATTAGCTCCCACATTATTATCCTTAACCTTATAATAACTGTCTAAGTTGCGGTCTGGGTCTGCCTTTGAGTCATAACCTCCCACGCCTCCATTCAGACCGATGTCTAAGGTTAGAGGCTGTGTCTTTTTCATAAAGACATTCATATAATGTAGTGACAGCACATTGCGCTGATAAGCTGTATAAGGTGAAGCTGCATCCGAGAAAGAGCGTGCATGTTCAAGGGAGAAATTGATAAGTCCAGCATTCTTGCCCAAGTCTAATCCTTTGTGAAGGGCTATTTGGCGGGTGTGCTGATTGATACTTCCTTCTAAGATAAAAGGTGAACTACCTCTGCGTGTCTTTACCTTTACTACACCGTTGGTGAGATCGCCGTATTCAACAGAGGCAATACCGGGTACAACTTCCACGCTTTCAATGTTAGAAGCACTTACGCCACGCGTACTTACACCAGCCGTTTCGCCCATCGTAGCATTGTTGTTAAGTCGAATGCCATCCACTTCTATGGCTGTTCCAAACGATGCATTACCTCGCTCTGATGAACCGCTACGCAAAGTAAGCTTGCTATCGTTCATCAAAGAGGGGTTCACACTCTTACCGCCCGGCAGGAGTTGGGCAATATCGCCCAAAGTCATTATCTGTTGATTGTCTAATGTCTTACGGTCAATGGTGTAAGAGGTTGTTATCTCATCTTTCTTTCGATGCGCAACAACTTGTACTTCATCAAGTTGAAGGTTGTCTTCGGCAAGGCGCACGTTGAGCGTGGCACCATCAGCATTAATGATGACAACTATTGTTTGTTCTGCATAACCAAGACAAGAAATCACCGCTGTACACTTTCCTTTCGGTACGTTTTTTATCGTGAAACAACCTTTTTCGTCCGTAAAAGCGTATAAGCGATTTTCCTTCAATGTGACTGTTGCGTAGGCGATAGGCTTACGATCATCTTTGCCAACAACACAACCTGTCAGTGTCTGGGCTATACCATTGATACTTAGTCCGCAAAATACAATAGACGCTATCATCCTATTCGTGAAACTCATCAGTGCAAAATTATAATAAGATAAAGAACCCTACAATACTTAAAAGTTGGTATTTATAAGCTTTTCTCTATTAATTTTATAGGATTTCTATATTTCTTTCGCATTTCCTTGCCAGTTCTAAAAAGATGTTTTACCTTTGCGGCCGTGAAACAATTAGCAATGACATATCCAGCCAATTCAGCGCAGCAAAGAAACTTTGATTTCTTTGCCTTTTTTAGTGCTTTATATTTGGTAGTTTCAGATATTTTGCTAACACACACACACACACACACACACACACACACAGGCGCACCTAGCGTTTAGTCATACTTTTTTTCTTCCATCCTACGCGCGCGCGAAGCGTGGTGTAACGCTTGTAAACAAAGGACTTCATGGAGTTTCCTTTGTTCGCTTTTTTGTGCCCGTTTGCGAGCTATCAAGAAAGCAAAATAAGAACGTTTTAAGCACTTATTTTACCACAATAATTCATTGTAATTCTCTGATTAATTTTGTTTTCACTCATCGATGTTTCAGGCAGGCAGCAGTACGATGCTGTCTGCCTGTAGGGGGAAGAAGGCAAACGGTCAGCGGATTAAGATAAGAAGTTATCAGGATGTATATATATAAAGGTGGCGTAATGAAGCCACATCTAGAGAACAGTAACAACTATTTTTAATCAAATCAAAAAAGCAATGAGAAAGAAACAAGAAAAGAAGGATTATTCTGCCCCATGTTGCATGATAATCCAAGTAAGCGAAACCACTTATTTGATGGATACGTCTTACCCCGGTCAGCACAACCCAGCCCAGTCAGGCGGCACCTCTGGTGATGCCAAGCAGGCTCCAAGTTGGATGACAGAAAGCGAAGAAACGACGGAGCATTCTTCATGGGAAGATTAACAGAGAGTTATTAACCAAGTAAAGAAAACAAAATCGAAAAAGAAGAAACAGACAATGAAAAAGAAATTATTCAAGACCCGCCTGTTATCATTCGCAGCTTTCTGCGGGCTCACATTCGCGTTTGCATCCTGTGCTAATGAAGACGTAGCGCAGAAGCCAAACAACACTGATAATGATAAGAATCTGACAACCTTCACAGCGGGTGACCCTTCAACGCGCACCTCAATGGAGAGCGATGGCAAGTTCTTTTGGGAAGCAGGCGACAGGATTTGGGTAAAGGACGATGATGGTACATGGCAACAAAGCAGCAACGCTCCAACAGCAAAGGCCGCCAGCTTTAAGTTTAAAGTGCCTGGTAAGTTTACACAAAGCACCAGCTATAAGGTTTATTACCCAGGTCAGAGTGGTAATCAGGATCAAGTAACCATCGCTGCTAGCCAGAGCCAGGCAGCGCCAAATACAACTGCTCACTTTGGCACATCAGGCGATTGCGGAATGGCTGATGCATCAAAGCAGTCAAACGGCTCGTTTGCTTTTACTCTTGACCACAAAGCTGCTTACTTGCTTCTTTTGCCACGTACCAGCAACACTATTTTGCATGATTGTTACTTAACTAAGGTAGAGGTAAACTCTGATAATGATATTACCGATATTTACACCCTCGATCCAGTGACAGGCAAACTCACAGGCACAGGTACAGGCAAGCAGATTGTTCTCACTACAAAGGGTAGCGGAACATACGTTAACGGTTTCCCTTTAACTAACAACTCCACAAGCGCTGCTACCAACGGTTCTTACGTTGTTATAAAGCCAGGTACCCATACACTCAAGATACGTTATTGGGTGAAGGACGTTGCAACAAACGTAGAGGGAACTATAACTAAGACATTAGCATCAGCAACCTACGACCAGAACAAGTATTATAACATCACTGCTAACCTTAACGTAAAGGACTACGACGGAACAAAGTACTACATGTGGGATGCTCAGCAGAATTATTGGGCAGGTCATGAATGGAATAGCGCAAATCCATGGCAGCCAGTGTTGAACAGTAACAGTAACAGCAACTACCCCCAGAGCAACACTGACTCTCGTTGGTACAACGAGGGCGGTGTTTCAGGTCGCTTCGATGCTACTGAGAGTTGTGCTGCTCTTCCCAACGCTAACGAGATGTCTTGGTACGTAATGTACGGCGATCCTCGTTGGGATACAGATGAATTATGGACAACTATGGGTCATTTATATAAAGGTGGTATGTGGTTTAAGAAGAAGTCCGTTCTACTGGCAGAGGGTAATTACGACACCGAGACATCTGCCGACGGTACAACCGACATGCGTACAACATACAAGGCCTACACCAACAGCAGCAGTAGTATCCTCCCTTCCGCCGCCGATGCAGGTAATTACTTCTACCTGCCCGCCTCGGGTAAGTACTTCTATGGTGTTCTGGGCTACTTTGGCACCGGCTACTATTGGTCGTCAAGTGCTGAGCCATGGACCAGCAACAACGCGTACCTCCTGTACTTCAGCGGTAGTAGCGTCAACGTGGACAACTACGGCCGCAACAACGGGTTAAGGGTCGGCGGGTTCGAGTAGTAAAGTCCCACCCCGACCCTCCCCAAAAGGGGAGGGAGCCTAATGGGATAAAGAGAGGATGAGAGATAAGAGAAAATCTAACGGGTTGCAAGAAAATTTCTAACCTGTTAGAAATTTACGGGGAACGTGTTAGCGAGAAATTTCTAACGGGTTAGAAATTTTCTTCCGACCCGTTAGAAATTCTACTCTGACCTACTATAGATTTTAAGCCTCCGCATCGTGCGGATTTTCAAAGCTTTGCGGAGGTTTTAAAATCTTTTGAATACTGAATAAACACACTTTGATTGAGCTAATCAAACTGGGTAAAAAAAACGAAACTAATGAAAAACGTGTTGCTGCAAAGTGCAGCACAAGTAAGTAATAACTAATAAAATTTTAAACACAATGAAAATCAAATTGATTGAAAGAAGAAAGCCAGGTACAAAGACTGGACCAGGTAAGTTTTATGCAAGTCCTGTGAACGTGGGGAAGAAGAACCTGCGGGATATTGCGCACGACATTGCGGGGCGTTCTTCGCTTACACGTGGTGATATCGAAAACGTGCTGGCGAATTTTATGGACTGTCTGCCTCATTATCTCCGCGATGGCTTTAGCGTGCAGTTAGGAGAGTTTGGCACGATGCGCCTGACACTTTCAAGCGAGGGAGCTGCAACGGAAAAGGCTTTTAAGACCGAGAAGATTAAGCCGCGTGTAACGTTTACGCCGGGTGTGGAACTGAAAGCTGCGCTGCGCGAGAACTCGTATGAGACAGTGAAAGAGGAAAAATCGGGCTCTAAGGAAAAAGGGGGCGGAAAGAGTCCCGGCCCTTCGCCAGAGTAGTCTCCGCCAACTCTCCCGAAAAAGGGGAAAGCCTTATCTTCAAGAGGGTTGTCAAAATGCAAATTAATAAGTTGACAACTTTTAAACTGTAAGTAGTTTTTCCCTAAAAGCAAAGAAAAGACCATTTCTTTACTCACAAACGAGTACAGAAATGGTCTTTTTTAATGAATTGTTTTAAACTTTAAGCTTATCAAAATGTTATTTGCATTTTCCTTCTCTTTTGTTATTCTTTTCTTACATTGTTACTTTGTTTTCTATCTTTTAGAGTACTTCCAGAACTTCCTGCATATCCTTGATATTCTTCATGCTCTCAACAATGAATTTAACATCCTTTCGGTCGTGAACTTGTAGTTCAATTGTTCCTTCAAAGATGCCATTGTCGCTGGAGATTGTTATCTTACGGATATTAACACCCAACTGGTCGGAGAGAACATCAGAGATGTCGTGCAGCATACCACTACGGTCAATACCACGAATCTCAATCGTTGCATCGAAGAACAAACGACGGTGCATATCCCATTTGGCATCCAAGATTCTACCACCATAGCTTGCTTTTAGCTTTGCAGCTACTGGACAGGCACGCTTATGAATCTCGATATGGTTTTTATTGTCAATATATCCGAGGATATCATCACCTGGGATAGCATGACAGCAATGTGGGAAGAGATAGCGATGTATGTTTTCTTCGTTGATGAAGATAGGCTTCTTTCTGTTGAGTTCTTTGGTTACAACGATTAAGCCTTCTGTACCTTCTATGTCCTTAGCCTCTACAGACTCAGTAGTCTTCTTGTCATTCGACTTTAAGAAAGGTACATAACGGCGCCAGCCACCTGAGGTAACACTCTTCTCAGACTTTGACTTTCCACGAAGCTCGTTCAAGTCAGTATCACCAAGGATAACGGTCTTGTCGCCGACAGCAAGGAAAAGGCTGTCATGCTTACGAAGGTCGTGCAGTTCACAAAGTTTATCCAATGTGGCTGTTGTCATCTCAAGGTCGTGAGCCTTCAGCCAAGCTGAAAGCTGTTCTTCACCTGCCTTTTGCAACTCACGGCTCTCACGTCGCAAGATAGCTTGTATCTTTGCTTTTGCCTTAGCGGTAGAAACAAAGTTAATCCATGAAGGATTGACGTGTTGCGACATAGAGGTCAGAATCTCTACCTGATCGCCACTTTGGAGTTTGTGGCTCAAAGGAACAAGCTTATGATTGACCTTTGCACCGATACAATGGCTACCGAGGAAGGTATGGATTTGAAATGCAAAGTCGAGTGCCGTACAACCTGCAGGCATCGTCTTAATCTCTCCCTTTGGTGTAAAGACGAAGATTTCAGAGGCAAAGAGGTTGAGTTTGATAGCATCGAGGAAGTCCATAGCATCTGGCTGTGGGTCGTCGAGAATCTCTTTTATCGTACTGAGCCACTCGTTCAATTCGCCCTCATCCTCAGTAATCTCACCACCATCCTTATATTTCCAATGTGCTGCAAAGCCTTGTTCAGCTAATTCGTTCATGTGCTCAGAACGTATCTGAACCTCAATCCAACGGCCCTTAGCAGACATGAGAGTTACGTGCAATGCCTGATAACCATTAGCCTTAGGATGGTTCACCCAGTCGCGCAGACGATCGGGATGACTCTTATAAATCTGACTGATAGCCACATAAATTTGGAAACAGTTGTTGATTTCCTCATCTGGTGACTTCGGTTTATAGATGATACGTACGGCAAGGATATCGTATATTTCTTCAAAGGTGACGTGTTTGTTCTGCATCTTATTCCAAATAGAATAAGGACTCTTTACACGTGCTTTAAGTTCATATTCAAAGCCCATCTTGTCAAGTTCGGCACGGATAGGTGCTGTGAACTGTTCAAAGAGGGTGTCACGCTGCGCCTGTGTTGAAGCAAGTTTCTTCTCAATAGAGGCGTATGCATCAGGATGTTCGTAGCGGAAGCTAAGGTCTTCCAACTCAGTCTTAATCTTATTCAGTCCCAATCGGTTTGCAAGTGGTGCATAGATGTAGAGTGTTTCACCTGCAATCTTATATTGTTTGCTGGCAGGCTGAGAAGCAAGAGTGCGCATGTTATGCAGACGATCGCATATCTTGATAAGGATAACACGAATGTCATCGCTCATAGTGAGCAAAAGCTTCTTGAAATTCTCAGCTTGTGCTGAAGCCTGTTCGCCAAAGATACCACCAGAAATCTTGGTTAATCCGTCAACGATTTGTGCAATCTTAGGACCGAAGATATTTTCCATATCTTCCACTGTATAGTCGGTATCTTCTACGACATCATGTAAGAGGGCTGCACAGATACTTGTTGCTCCGAGTCCCATCTCTTCACAAGCAATCTGGGCAACGGCAATAGGGTGCATGATATAAGGTTCGCCCGAGAGTCGGCGCACACCCTTATGCGCTTGTCGTGCAAAGTTGAAAGCCTTGGTAATGATATCAACCTTCTTTCGATGACGTGAAGCAAGATAGGTATCAATGAGATGCTGAAATGCATCATCTACCATCTTCTCATAGTCAATCTCCTTAACTTCAATATTGTCCTTGTCCATTGTGCATCCTCCCTTTATATAATAAGGTAAAAGAATCTTGTTAGTATGGCATGGTTCCTTGGCTTGTATTAGTAGCCGCGATAGTCATGCTTGGTTCTTCGTTTGGTGTTTCGTTTTGGTAAATTAGATCTTTGTAACCTTTGAACTTCTCAATCATTTCAGAAGGTAGGCGTAGCTTAGCAACACCATTGGTAGCAAAAGCCTTGATAAAACCCTGTCGATACTGTGGGTTAAGTACTTTTAAATCGTCCACATTCATACCTAATACGTTGGCAATCTTGGCAAGTGTAACGTCCTTCTCTATAATAATCGTGTCGCAGCAGTTAGGCAGACCTGTTGACAGAGGTGTGATGTTGTAATCAGCATAGTAGTTCATCACATAATTTGCTGCGATGAAAGCGGGAACATAGCCGCGTGTCTCCTTCGGTAAATGCTGATAGACAGCCCAGAAGTCAGCACCACCACCAGCCTTTGTGATAGCACTGCTAACACGTCCCGGTCCACAGTTATAGGCAGCAAGTGCCAATGTCCAGTCGCCAAATCGTTTGTAAAGATCGCTCAGCATACGTGCTGCAGCGTAGGAAGACTTCTCTGGGTCGCGGCGTTCATCAATATAACTGTCAATCTGAAGGTCATATTGTTTACCTGTTGAAGCCATGAATTGCCATAGTCCTGCTGCTCCCACACGTGAGGTAGCATTAGGGTTTAAGCCTGACTCTATCACAGGAAGATACTTCAGCTCTAATGGTAAACCATAGAAACGTAGTGCTTCTTCAAAGATAGGGTTGTAATAACGTGCACGTCCCAAGAGGTAAGAAGTTGATTGGCGTCCTGCCTTTGTGTAGCGATCGATATATTTCTTAACTTCCTCATTACAGGTCATTGTCATCACATTCGATAGATTACGCATCTTACGATCGATGACTTCCATACCGTTTTCTGGCTCTGTTGTGTTCGTAGAGGGTGTGTTTTCGAACCCTGTTTGTATGCCACTATTATAGAACTTATCATCTACATAGTCTACATCAACATATCCTGCCATCGTTTCTGATGCATCAGGAATCATCACATTCACAACTTTACCACGACTATCAACGACAGTTTGCTGTTGTGCATAGATTCCGCAGGTTGCTCCCATTGTAATAAGGAAGGAAACAATATATCTTTTTCTACTCATTATTTCTTAGTTAGTTAGCGCAAATACAGTGCGCTACTGCTTAGAATGTCAGACTACATCCAATACCTATTGCCGATGAACGGAAAGGGTTGTTAGGTGTAGCGATACTCTTATTTGATATGACCGTTGGTGCAATATGCAGTGAGAGGTCATCTGATATGTCAAAGTCGGATAAGGAAGCGTCTACGTAAGCATCAATAACTGATAAGGCATAAACCGCAATAGTTGTAAAGATACTTAGGTCACGCCAGCGACGATAGCGGTCTTTGCGTTGTTTGAAGATGTTCTTATAACGCTCTTCATTGGCAGGGGTAATCGTAGCTCCGAGATGTAGGAAGTTATTATAACTCTGCGTTGTTGGGTCATTGTCCATAATGTCCATATAAGCCTGCGCATAATCATGGTACATCTGGTTGTTCCATGTCATGGCATAGATACAGCCTACAAAGCCTCCATAGAAGATTGGTAGTTTCCAGTACTTACGGTTGTAGACCTGTCCAGCACCGGGGATGACGAGTGCAAGCCACAAAGCACGCTTAGGATTAGGGCGCCACTTAGACCAGTCGCGTCCCTGTTTCTTTACCATGCTGACACTATCCTTTCGCAGAACAGAAGTGAGTTTTCCCTCATCATCTGGTGTGAGGATTGCCTTCTCTTCTATATATTTATCCTGCGAACTCGGTATCTCAACGACCGTAGAGTCGCCTGGATACATAACCTTTAACGTGTCATGGGGCAGATCTTGTGCCTGCATGACCGTAACACTGGTGAGCATTCCGGCTATCAACAGTCCTTTGAGGATTCTATTTTTCATCTTCATCACTACCCTTTGTCTTGCTTAAGTTACTGGTTTGAAGGTTTTTTACTTATCCTTTGCTTTGTAGTCAGCCACTTGTTGAGGCTTCCTAATGCTTGAGAATCGTCTTTCTAAACCAGAATACTTGCTTATCTTATACTTACTAATACCTTAATCTTTCCGTATGGGAAGTATTACTTCATCTTATCCATCACTTCCATGATGTGAAGTAATTCCTCTTCTGATGCAAACGGAATACTAATCTTACCCTTTCCATCAGCGTTACAACTCATCTGTACCTTCGTATCGAAGAATGATGAGAGTCGCTGCTTGAGGATATTAAACTCCTCTGGAAGGCGAGTGCGAGCAGAAATCTTCTTCTTTGCACTCTGGATATCTTCTCCGTTATTGAGTTGCTGACACAGTTCTTCAACCTTGCGAACACTATATCCGTTCTTTAAAATCTCACGATAGAGTTTCAATTGCAGTGAAGGACTATCCAAAGAAAGCAATGCACGAGCATGTCCCATGTCTATTTCTTTCTTTTGCAGACCCATCTGTACCAATGCAGGAAGCTTCAATAAACGAAGGTAGTTAGCAATAGCAGCACGGCTCTTACCCACACGCTCTGCTACACGCTCCTGTGTCATTCCGCTCTTTTCAAGCAGATGTTCGTAAGCCAAAGCAATCTCAATCGCATTCAAGTCCTCACGCTGGATGTTCTCAACCAGCGCCAACTCCATTACATTCTCGTCCTTAATCGTACGGATATAGGCTGGAACAGCTTTCAAGCCTGCCAACTGACTGGCACGCCAACGGCGCTCACCAGCAATAATTTGGAAGCGATTCTCATCTATCTGGCGCAGTGTAATCGGCTGAACGAGTCCTAACTCACGAATACTATTCGCCAACTCTTCCAACGCAACAGGGTCGAATTCTCGACGAGGTTGGTTTGGATTCGCTTCAATCTGTTCTAAGGCAACCTCGTTGATAGTAGAACTTCCTTGTGTACTGACAGCTTCAGTAGATATTAAGGCATCCAGACCACGGCCGAGGGCATTGGTCTTTGCGTTTCGATTATATTTCTTTTGTACAGCCATAGTCTTTGTTTGGGAGTTAATGGAGTTAAGGAGTTTGGTGGAGTTAGCGGTTGTTTTGCCCGATGCTACGATGCTTTTCATTTCCAGTTCTTTGTCTCTTTATTATCTACAGCTAATCAATCTGTGATAGAAACATTAGTTTTACGACCTGAAAACGATACATCTGTGTGTCTCAAAGCATACCTTTACACTCCGTATCTTTCCCTTCTTTATTTCTTATTCTTTTCAATGATTTCCTTTGCAAGGCTAAGATGATTCTTTGCACCTGTAGAGTCAGCATCATAGAGGATAACTGGTAAACCATGACTCGGACTCTCAGAGAGTTTCACGTTACGCTGGATAACAGCCTTGAAAACTAACTCTTGGAAGTGGCGCTTCACCTCATCGTAAATCTGACGGGCAAGACGCAGACGACTGTCGTACATCGTCAGCAGGAAGCCCTCTATCTCCAACTTTGGATTTAGCTTACTCTTGATAATCTTAATGGTGTTCAACAACTTGCTGATACCTTCCAATGCAAAGTATTCACACTGCACAGGAATGATAACAGAGTCTGCTGCTGTCAATGCATTGACAGTAATCAAACCGAGTGACGGACTACAGTCTATCAGGATGTAATCGTAATCGTCACGGATTGGAGTAAGTAAACTGCTCATAACCTTCTCACGACCATTAAGCTTCAACATCTCAATTTCAGCTCCAACAAGGTCGATATGGCTTGGAACAATGTCCAATCCTTCTATGTCAGTTGTGTAGATAGCGTCTTTTATGTCGGCATGGTCAATGATACATTCGTAAAGCGAACAATCCACCTCTTTGATATCCACGCCCAAACCGCTGGAGGCATTCGCCTGCGGATCGGCATCAATCACCAGTACAGACTTCTCAAGCGTTGCTAAAGAAGCCGCCAAGTTAATGGTGGTAGTCGTCTTTCCGACGCCGCCTTTTTGGTTGGCAAGTGCGATAATCTTTCCCATTTTTCTATTTAATCCTATACATTTATTAGGCTACAAAGATACATATTTTATATGAGATTGCAGGGCTTTATAAACCTTTTTTCGTACTTTTGCACAGAAATCAAAGTGAAATTTATGAATTCTAAGAAACCACTCATACTTATATCTAACGATGATGGATACCACTCTAATGGTATTCGTACGCTCGTTTCATTTCTTTCTGATTTTGCAGAAATTGTTGTCTGTGCCCCTGAAGCAGGACGTTCGGGTTTCTCATGTGCTTTTTCGGTGGTTGACTATCTGCTGTTGAAGAAACGGAATAATATCCCTAACTGTGAAGTTTGGTCATGTTCGGGTACGCCTGTAGACTGTGTGAAACTGGCGTTAGACCGTATTCTTGTTGACCGAAAGCCTGACCTTATCTTGGGAGGTATCAATCATGGAGATAATTCATCAGTCAATAATCATTACAGCGGGACGATGGGTATTGCCTATGAGGGGTGTATGAAATATATCCCTTCTATTGCCTTTTCAAGTTGTGATTACGACCCTAATGCCGACCTATCTTACCTACGTGATTACGTAAGACTTATTGTCAAGAAAGTTCTTGCTGATGGTCTGTCAAAAGGTGTCTGCCTAAATGTGAACTTCCCTAAGGTTGAGAAGTTTGCAGGGCTGAAAGTTTGCCGTATGGGGTGGGGGAGTTGGACAAGAGAGGTTGAGGCTTGTAAGCATCCTCGTGGCTTCGATTACTATTGGATGACAGGGCATTATCGTAACGATGAGCCTGATGCAACCGATAATGATCAGTGGGCATTGGCGCATGGATATGTAACTGTTACGCCATCGAAGATTGACGTGACGGATTATGAAGTGCTCGATAAGATGAAATCGTGGGAATCTCTTTAATTCTTTGATATTATGAAGTATTACCTGATAGTTGGTGAAGCATCTGGCGACTTACATGCCTCACGCCTTATGCAGTCGTTGATGCAGTATGATCCAGAGGCTGAGTTTCGCTTCTTTGGTGGTGACCTGATGGCGAAAGTGGGGGGTACACGTGTGAAGCATTATCGTGAACTTGCCTATATGGGGTTCGTTCCTGTATTGCTGCATCTGCCCACTATCTTCAAGAATATGAAGATGTGCAAGGAAGACATCATGCGGTGGAAGCCTGATGCGGTCATCCTTGTCGACTATCCAGGGTTTAATCTTAGTATTGCAAAGTTTGTAAAGAAGAATACCAATATTCCTGTCTATTACTATATCTCCCCAAAGATATGGGCATGGAAGGAGTGGCGTATCAAAGCTATCAAGCGTGATGTAAAAGAAATGTTCTCTATTCTTCCGTTTGAAGTTCCTTTCTATGAGAAGAAACATAATTACAAAATACATTACGTTGGTAATCCGACTGCCGAGGAGGTTGATAATTTCCGTCATGTCTATTCGGAGTCGAAATATGAGTTCTGTCAGCGTAATGGCTTGTCTTCTAAGCCAATTATAGCTCTTCTTGCTGGTAGTCGTAAGCAGGAGATAAAGGATAATTTGCCTTCAATGTTGGAGGCTGCACGTCATTTTGAGGATTATCAGATGGTGGTTGCAGCAGCACCATCTATCACTGAAAGTTACTATAGAAAGTTTTTAAATGACAGCGAGGCAAAGATGGTGAAGACACAAACTTATGAACTTCTGAGTCATGCTACAGTAGCACTCGTTACCAGTGGTACAGCAACGCTTGAGACAGCTTTGCTGAATGTTCCACAGGTTGTCTGCTACGAAACGCCAGTTCCAAAGTTGATTCGCTTTTCTTTTAAACATATTATTAAGGTGCGTTTTATCTCGCTTGTCAATCTTATTGCCGACAAGGAGATTGTGCAAGAACTTCTTGCTGATCGTTTCTCAATTCGCAATATTGCCAACGAGTTGTATCGGATCCTTCCTGGTCAACCTTCGCGTGAACGTATGTTAGCTGATTATCAACTTGTTCGTGAACGATTAGGTAACGAGGTAGCACCTGATAATGCGGCAAGAATTATGGTCGAAAAGCTAACAGGTAGACAGGTTTATGAGTTGTCAAGTGAACCTGAAAACGAGTATGTTAGTGAGCAAACTTATGAATAAATAGATTGCTCGAAACCATGTGTTATTTATTAAGTAATACATTACTTTTAGTAAAACAAGTCTATCTGTCTCGAATTCTTTTCACGAATAAAAATATTTCTTTTCATGAAGAAAAATATTTATTATCGTGTAAATAATTATTTCTTTTCATGAAAATAATTTGTTATGAATAGATAAATAAGAAAGAGAGGATGTATCAAAATGCAAATACCATTTTGATAATCTTATAGTTTGAAACAATTCATTAAAAATGACCATTTCTGTACTCGTTTGTGAGTAAAGAAATGGTCTTTTCTTTGCCTTTAAAAGAATCCTACTTATAGATAGAAAGTGTCAAGTTATTAATTCGCATTTTAACACACCCTCTACTTGCATATAGCTCCTGCTACCAGCTTCCCTCTCTTTCATCACCAACTAAACCATTTAGTTTCCATCCTCCTCTAGCAAACTGTGCATTTCACTCCCCTCCCTATGGGGGAGGGGCCGGGGGAGGGGCCAGTTGTTGTTGCTGTTGTTTTTTACCCTGCCACTGGTCCACCCTCTTGTTTATTCTCCTTTTCTTTCGGCTCGGGGGCGGGGGTGAGGCTTTTTTTCTCCTTCCACTCTTCCCAATAAATATTATCCGAAACCAGCGAACGAGTGGCAACTTTGTTACTCTGCGTGCGCGAAGTCTCGGGAATGAAGCGTACACGAATGCCCTTTATCTGCTTTGCCGTGACTTCTTCTGGTTTTGCGATACCTTTATCGGCGTTAATGGTGTAGTAAAACGTGCCCACGCCCTCCAACTTCACCGTGCGACCCTCCGCCATGAAGGATGCCATCACACCACCTAAGTCCTTCAGTACAGCATACGTGTCACCACGACTCACGGTTGAAATCAATGCCAATCGGTCAGCCACTTGATCTGTTGTTACGGGCTTCCCCACGGTTATTGCTTCTGGATACCATAGCCCTGTTAGCTTCTTCTTTACTTTCTTAAAAAATGCCATAATATTAATGTTTTAAAGTTGATAAATATGATTTGTAAATTGTTTTCTTATTCGAGTCACCCTCGGTATGGGACTGAGGGTACCTAAGTATCATACTTAGGGTACCTGAGTATCATACTTAGACCCCCTAAGTATCATACTTTGGTACCCTATTTATAAGCCCTTGATTATCAATCACTTACAAAGGGTCTATTTTCACCCCTTTTTGTCATGTTTTTTCGCATTAATTCATGCCTTTTAGAGGGCGACACCTATAAAGGGCAATCGCGAGGACTACTCGAACCCGTCGACCCTGTACCCGTACCAGCGGCCGTAGAAGTTCATGTTGACTTCGTTACTGTTGAAGACCAGGCCGTACGCGCTGTAGCTGTACCATGGGCTAGCACTTGACGACCAATAGTAGCCTTGGTCGCCAACATTGTCCAGCTGATTAGAGTGGTAGTAACCCAAGGCGGGCAGGTAAAAGTATTTGCCTGCGTCAGCAGCGGAAGGAAGGGTCAGAGATACAGACCAGGTTTGGTTGTTGTTTGATGTACGCCAATCTGTGCCGTCGTAGGCTGTGTTGCTGTTGTAATGACCTTCTGTCTGTAATACAGACTTCTTCTTAAACCACATACCACCTTTATATAAATGACCCATAGTTGTCCATAACTCATCTGTATCCCAACGAGGATCGCCATAGGCAGCGTACCATGTCATCTCGTTTACGTTGAGAAGATCTTTACATGATGCGTGAGTGGCGTCGAAGCGACCTGAACCACCGCCTTCGTTGTAGTAACGAGAGTCAGTGTTGCTCTGGGGGTAGTTGCTGGAAGTCGTTGCGCCTGGAAGCCAACTATTGAGAGTTGGCTGGCCTACGCCTGCTGACAAGTTTTTTGTCCATTCGTAACCCTTCCAGTATTGTTCCTGAGCGTCCCACATATAGTAATGGTCACCATCGTAGTTCTTTACGTCAAGGTTAGCAGTGATATTATAATACTTGTTTTGGTCGTAGGTTGCTGATGCCAATGTCTTGGTTATAGTTCCCTCTGTACCTGTTGCAATGTCTTTCACCCAATAACGTATCTTTAGTGTGTGAGTTCCTGGCTTTACCACAACGTATGTACCATTGGTAGCTGCACTTGTAGCGTTATTAGTTAAGGGGAAACCGTTAGCGTATGTTCCGCTACCAACTGTTGAAACAACAATTTTCTTACCACTACCTGTACCCGTTAGTTTACCTGTAGTTGGGTCAAGCGTGTAAGTACTAGTAATGTCGTTATCTGAATTTACTTCTACTTTTGTCAAATAGCAGTCATGTAAGATTGTATTGCTGGTACGTGGCAAGAAGAGAAGGTAAGCCGCCTTGTGGTCGAGTGTGAAAGCAAATCCATTCTTTGTATTTGACCATGCTGCATCTGCCATACCACAATCGCCTGATGCACCAAAGTGAACGGTGGTATTTGGCATTGCCTGGCTCTGATTTGCAGCGATTGTAACTTGATTCTGATTGCCATTCTGACCTGGGTAATAAACCTTATAGGTGCTAGTCTTTGTAAACTTGCCAGGTACTTCGAACTTAAAGGTGGCTGTCTTTTCTGTTGGAGCATTACGACTTTGCTGCCATATACCGTTATCATCCTTTACCCAAATCTTGTCGCCTGCTTCCCAATAGAAAGCACCATTGCTTTCCATGGATGTGCGAGTTGCTGGGTCGCCCGTTGAGAAGATGGTAAAGTTCTTATTGTTATCTGTGCCATTAGGGTTCTGCGCTATGTCCTCATTAGCACAAGAAGCAAAAGCTAATCCTATACTGAACACAAGTGCCAAAGACTTTAGTCGTGATGCGAATGAATGTTGTTTCATTGTTTTCTTCATTGTTACTTTGTTTTTTTAGTTTATTACTCTCTATTAGTCTTCCCACATTGAATGTTCTCCCTCACCTTCACCTTCGGACATCCAATTAGGAGCCTTCTTGGCATCTCCCGATGTTCCACCTGATTGTGCTGGATTATGCTGACCTGGCATAGACGCATCCATCAAATTAGTGGTTTCGTTTACTTGAATTATCATGCACTCTGGTGCAGAATAACTCTTCTTTACTTGCTTTTTTCTCATTACTTCATTGATTAAAATAGTTGTTATTTCGTTCTTATTTTGCTTAAAATCGAGTTCACAAAAGGGCATAAAAAAGCGAACAAAGGAAACTCTTGAAAGTCCTTTGTTTACAGGGGTTACGGCACGCTTCGCGCGCGCGTATGCGAGAAGAAAAAATGTGTTATTAGACGCTAGGTGCGCATAGTGTGTGTGTGTGTTAGCAATTTATTTGGATTGACCAAAGATAAAGTGCAAAAAGATGCAAAGAATTCGATAATTCTTTGCAGTACTTCGTTCACTTGATATGTCATTGCTAATTGTTTCACGGCGGCAAAGGTAAGGCTTTCTTTTAATTCAGCCAAATAATCTTGATAGAAATCTTTGTTTCGTCTTAAATTACTATGAAAAAGTGGGTGTGTCAAAATGCAAAAACCATTTTGATAATCTTACGGTTTGAAACAATTCATTAAAAAATACCATTTCTGTACTCGATTTTGAGTAAAGAAATGGTCTTTTCTTTGCCTTTAGAAGAAGCCTACTTATAAATTGAAGGTTGTCAAGTTATTAATTTGCATTTTGACACACCCTTTCTTTTTTGTATTTAATAGCTTTATAAGCTAATTAATTCAATCACTTTATCCACAGCTGATCTGATACCATCTGCATTCTTACCACCAGCCTGAGCGTAGTGTGGCTGACCGCCACCGCCACCTTGGATGAGTTTAGCAGCCTCGCGAATAATCTTACCAGCGTTCAGGTCATGATCTTTCACCATGTCATCACTGAGCATGATTGATAAGAGAGGACGATTCTCGTATACAGAGCCGAGTACGCAAACAAGTTTCTCTGGCAATGCTTCACGTACCTTGAAGACGATGTCCTTGGCAGAAGCTGGGTCGATTGGCAACACAGCCTTTACGACATGCACGCCATTTACGGTCTCAGCATGCTCAACCATATTCTTTGCAGCACGGCTAACAGCTTGGGCACGGAAGCTCTCAAGCTCCTTCTTAATACTGTCGTTCTCTTCAACAAACTTTGTAAGAACTGCTTTGAGGTCCTTAGCATTGTTGAACATTGATTTTAAATCACGCAAAGTATCTTCAAGAGCGTAGATGGCATTCTCGCATGTTTCACCTGTCATAGCCTCGATACGGCGTACACCTGCTGCTACACTGCTCTCGCCAACAATCTTAAAGAAGCCGATGCGACCTGTTGATGTGGCATGAATACCACCACAGAACTCACAGCTTGGACCGAAGCGAACAACGCGAACCTTGTCGCCATACTTCTCTCCGAAGAGGGCTACTGCACCCATCTTCTTTGCTTCCTCCATTGGGGTATCACGATGCTCGTCCATAGGATAATCCTTACGAATCATCTCATTAACGAGTCTCTCTACCTTACGAAGTTCCTCATCGGTAATCTTTTGGAAGTGAGAAACGTCAAAGCGGAGGGTGTCAGGACTTACGTATGAACCCTTCTGCTCAGCATGCTCGCCGAGAACCTGCTTCAAAGCATAGTCGAGAAGGTGGGTTGCGGTGTGGTTGGCAGCTGAAGCGTCACGCTTCTCAGTGTCAATACAAGCCATGAAGTCTGCCTCAAGGTTCTTTGGCAATTCCTTAACAATGTGTACACTCTGGTTGTTTTCACGCTTGGTATCGATGACATTAATAGTCTCGTCCTCGCTAACAAGTACACCTTGGTCACCTACCTGACCACCCATCTCTCCATAGAAAGGAGTATAATCGAGAACAAGCTCATAGAAACTGTTCTTCTTCTGAGTCACCTTGCGGTAACGGAGGATGTGGCACTCATATTCTGTATAGTCGTAACCAACAAACTCCTGTTCGCCTTCACGCAGTACTTCCCAGTCACCATTCTCTACAGCGGCTGCATTGCGAGCACGTGCCTTCTGCTGTTCCATCTCCTCATTGAACTGCTTCTCGTCAACGGTATATCCGTTCTCTGCGCAGATAAGTTCGGTGAGGTCGAGTGGGAAACCGTAGGTGTCGAAGAGGCGGAAAGCCTCCTTACCATCGAGTTGAGTCTGACCATGTGCCTTCAGCTCGTCCATTGCACCGTTAAGGAGCATGATACCCTTTTCCAATGTGCGAAGGAATGAGTCTTCCTCTTCCTTCATTACGCGACCAATCAACTCACGCTGTGCGGTGAGTTCTGGATATGCAGTACCCATCTCACGTACCAACACGTTGAGCAACTTATACATGAAAGCTTCCTTCTGATCAAGGAAGGTATAAGCGTAACGAACGGCACGGCGAAGGATTCGACGAATAACGTACCCTGCTTTTGCATTGCTTGGCAACTGACCATCAGCAATAGAGAAAGCAACAGCACGAAGGTGGTCGGCTACAACACGCATAGCGATGTCTACCTTCTGCTCGTCATTGACGCCTTCACCATTATCACCCTCTGGGAAGGTGTGGTTATACTTCTTGCCTGAAATCTTCTCAATCTCTGCAATAACTGGTGCAAAGATATCTGTATCGTAGTTAGAGTTCTTGCCCTGCATGAGACGAACGAGACGTTCAAAGCCCATACCAGTATCGATAACATGCATCTTCAATGGGTCAAGACTGCCGTCTGCCTTACGATTAAACTGCATGAACACGATGTTCCAAATCTCAATAACCTGTGGGTGATCCTTGTTTACAAGTTCCTCACCAGGCACCTTTGCCTTCTCTTCCTCTGAACGGAAGTCAATATGAATCTCTGAACAAGGACCACAAGGACCTGTGTCACCCATCTCCCAGAAGTTATCGTGCTTGTTTCCGTTGACGATATGATTCTTTGGGAAATGCTTCTCCCAGTAGCTTGCTGCCTCATCATCACGTGATATTCCCTCTGCCTTATCACCCTCAAAGACGGTTACATAGAGGTCTTTTGGGTCAAGGTGGAGTACGTCTACAAGGTATTCGTATGCGTAATCAATTGCTCCTTCTTTAAAATAGTCACCAAAGCTCCAGTTACCTAACATCTCAAACATCGTGTGGTGGCTGAGAGCTGCATCACGACCAACCTCTTCCAAGTCATTGTGTTTACCACTAACACGCAGACATTTCTGTGAGTCAGTGCGGCGGCGAGGCTCTGGATCCTTTGTTCCGAGGATAATATCTTTCCACTGGTTCATACCAGCATTAGTGAACATCAGCGTAGGGTCGTCCTTGATAACCATAGGGGCAGACGGTACGATAACGTGTCCCTTCGACTCAAAGAATTTCAAGTAAGAGTCGCGGATTTCGTTTGCTGTCATCATCTTTATTTTATTTTTAATTCAATTTTTCTACCTAAAAGTGTTGCAAAGATACTGACTTTTGAGTATTTTTGCAAACAATTAGGCTGCTGAATACGTAAAAACTTCTTTTAGAGGTAGACATAGTCTTCCTATTCAGACCTAAGATTGTGTAAATAATTGATATAAAAGTTACTAAGACATGGCAGAGAATCCGCGCAAACTGTATTATTCTATCAAGGAAGTGGCACAGCAGATTAACGTTACGGAGAGTCTGTTGCGATACTGGGAAACTGAGTTTCCACACCTTCGTCCTAAGACGACGGGTAATCGTGTACGCCAATATACGGAGAAAGACATTGAACAGATCAAGGTTATTTACAACCTTGTCAAGGTGCGTGGCTTTAAGATTGCTGCAGCTCGCAAGATGTTGCAGGAGAATAGAAGTGGTGCTGACAAGAGCCAAAAGGTTATGGAAACCCTCTTCTCTGTGCGCGACCAGCTGAAAGAACTTAAGAAGCAGTTAGATGGTTTAGTATAGACGGCATATCAAGGGGAGATGCCTTCGGAGATAGGTCACACCAATTAGCAGTCATAGAGAGGACTTTTGTATTCTTATTCCCCCTATTTTATTTTTGTTTTTAGTTGCTGTCATTTTTAACATTTGTGATAAAGAGTTTATAATAAGTCACTTATAGTTCGGTTTGTTGTGAAAGGAGTGACAGCAACTTTTAAACCGCCTCCATACAGTTCCCTACTTTATCTTACGTTTCGAGCATGAACTGTTATTCGTCCTCAGCCTGCCTTATATCACAAACGGATATACTATCCAGTACGAAGGATATTTACTCTGGGATTCGGTCCACAGCTAATAAGATAGCTGAAAAAGATTAGAGACGTCTACCGTCTGTGTTTATTTTCAGCTTTAATCACCTTCAAGCCACTGCTTCATGTCTTTGTTTTCCTTTGTGTTACAGTCCAACTCAAACCGTGCCAACAGCAAACACGAGGTGTGCTACTGGTAAACACCAAAGAAGAGCATCTGCCAACAGACTATTCTATTAATTCCTTATACTGTTCCAAACTCCTTTTACACCAGAATTACCCCTTGTAATAAGCAGAAATTACAATTTCCTCCATAATTATAATGCCATAAATTTAAACTTATCTACATAATAAGGCATTTCTTTCTGTGCCCTATTCATCAGTGACGTCGCTCTTAAGTTCGGATAAAGATATAAAGTGTTTAACAACCATGCTTCAAAGATGAAACTTGTGGTCATTTCAACACTCCTCTCATAGCCAGAGACCATTATTGCACCTGTCAGTTTCTTGAACTGCTTAATCTCACTATCATTCATCTTTAAAGTTCTGCAACTTCCAAAATGAACAAACTTTCCTCTAAAGATTCCTTCATTTTCGTTAGCGAAATCCATCAAACTGCATATCGAGTACTTACCCTTATTATCTGCCCCGGCAAAGGTAATAATACCCTTTTCGCCATGAAAGCATAAATACACAATAGAAAAATCCTTATATGAAGCCTGCTTTAAATGACTTATATAGTATTTAAAATCTGATGGAGTTGCAACTTGTCTAAAAGAAAAGTCTATACCACAGGAGTTACTTAAAAACTCTAACATAGGCTTTGCCTGAGAATCATATTTCAAATCATATACACTCTGTTCCCACTCCGTTTCTAAACAAAAAACTTTATTTACCATACCTGTTTATTTCGATTGACGAATCTACTATATTTATTTTGTGTCTTCTGCAATATAAGAGATCTGCTACTTAATGGCATTACCTTACGCCATCATTCTCATCAAAGTATCGATGGTATTCCTCACTCTGCGCTCTGTTGTCAACATAATTGTGTCTTCATCAGCACCCTCAGCACCCATATAAACAGAAGGGTTAGAGTAGGTCATGCGACTTGCTTGTGGCTCACGGGCAGAGAAGTGGAAAGCAGGTACGGCTGTTTTTTGGCGTATGCGAGCAATGTTCTTTTCGTTCACACCACATCCAGCCATGATTTTTATACGACCATTTGCCAACTGGTTTAATCGCTGGAGTAGGGGAATACCCTCCTCGGCAGTGGGTTGCTGTCCTGAAGTCAGTACTCTATCAAAACCAAGAGAGATGAGCTGTTTCAAGGCTTTCTCTGGTTCACGGCAGCGATCAAAAGCACGATGGAAGGTAACACTCATTCCTTTTGCGTGAGACATCAGATATTCATTGGATTTCATGTCAATGTCTCCTTCAGCCGTCAGGCAGCCAAAAACAACGCCATCTACCCCCAAGTCACGACAGAGGTCAATGTCCATTGCCATACGCTGAAGTTCCTGTTCGGTATAAAGGAAGTCGCCACCACGGTTGCGAATAATGACATGTAGGCGAGTATCAGTCAATACTTCTCTCGCCATTTTTATTTCACCATAAGATGGTGTGGTGCCACCTTCGGGAATACCCATGCAGAGTTCTACACGATTAGCTCCACCTTTCTGTGCTTCTATGCAGCTTTCAACGCTATTAGCACATATCTCTATCTCAAAATCAGTTCGGTTCATGTTGGATTGTTTGAGGAGTTAAAGGAGTTAAGGAGTGAAAGGGAGTTAAGACAACACTATCTGTTAGTGTGATATATGACCGTTTATTGTCTGATATATTACAGCTATAAAAGTATTGTCTTAACTCCCTTTCACTCCTTAACTCCTACTTTTCCTTGATTAAAGTTTACTACTTGTTTTAACGAGCTGCTCACCCAATCCGATTGTATATCCTTGAGAAAGGAAGACAATACGATTGAAGGTATCAGCGATAATGAATATTGGTAGCTGTTCAGTATTGCGGAGTTTCATCTCTTTCACTATCTCTTGCTGGATGGTTCCATCCTTATCAATACCGAAGATAGTCTTCGCAGGGAGGTTAGGGAACTCACCCTTCTGTGCTTGGAACTTCTTAGCTTCCGCCTCGTTCTTGAAGAGTAAGACGAATGGACGACCCCATTTATCGAGTTTATCCTTCATCTTTTCAATATCATGGAGTGCGTGGTTAGTTGGCTCCTGACCAATACCCAATACGCCGAGGACATAATATCCGCGTCCAGTCTGACTTAGGATAGAAACGTTCTGACCGTCTTTATCAAACAAGTCTTCGCTATTGAAGCTACCAATCACCTTCACACCTTCGCTTTCTTGGCGTACATCGAGTGGGAGAGTGGTCGTTTCGCCTGGTTTAATCTGGAAGAAACGGCTGTGTGCAAGTACACTACCATCTGCCATACGCTGACCAGTCACGAGGATGTAGGTACCCTCATCGAGTGTAGCACCATTCTTAAAGGTGTTCGACCAAGTAGCACCGCCACCCATATCTACCTGTCCTTCGTCAAAGTTCATCAGCCATGTCTGTCCATAAACAATCTTACTAATGCTGAAATGGCTATAATACTTAGGATCATCGAGGAAGCCGTCAGGAGTGAATGTCAGTACTAATTTACCAGTCTTAGCAGTTTGCTGAGCTGCTGCATCAAAGTCAACATCCACCCATTTGCCATCTTGTTTATACTGAATCTTCCATGCCACAGGGTCCATACGAGCCTCAATACCAAGACTGCGAGCTACATCCACGAAGAAGATATCACGGCTACGACTATCGGTAATACGGCTCTCCCATACGCTTCTTGGGGTCTGTGGAATTCTCATCGCACGAGTATCAGGATTCATGCGGATATTCTTTCTAATCCATTCAACCAACAAAGCAGGATTCTTACGGAAACTTGCAGTCTCCTTTGCAAAGGCTTTCTCAAAGAATTGCTTGAACGGTGTGAGAATCATTTCACTCTCAACACGTGGAGAGAGCTGGCTACTCTTTGCCTTCATGTTATCCTCTAAGATATACATTGGCATGTCACGAAGGTCCTTGTCGCTCAAAGTACTGAGCAACTTTAGTGCACGTTCCTGCTGATTAGCATACTTCTCAACAAATGCCTGAATAGTCTTCCAATTTCCACGTGCCTTTATAATATAAGGGGTGGCTGCTGGATAGCGATAATCCTTCATTGACTCTGCTGTTGGGAAGGTGGCAATGTAAGCATGACGGATAGAATCCTCATAGGTCAAACGACGCGTATTCTCATCCCGCTGTGCCTTGGTAACGGCAGGTAATGTAGTGTTAGAAGCAGGTGGAACGATGTCGAGATCAGCCTCCTTAGGCATATTTTGCTCGTTATAATCCAGTTTGATGGTGATTGACTTATCCTTTCCAAAGGTAGCTTTAGCAAAGCCAAACTGTCCATCCTTTGATGCCCAGACAATCATATCACCCTTACCAGCAGAGAGAAAGGTCGTTCCATCAGTACCAGTGTACTTAGACACAGCTGTATAGAACTCGGCATAATTATAAATCTTGAAGTCTACCTTTGCGTTGTCAATAGGCTTACCATCCTTGTCAACAATCTTAAAATCAATCTTAGACGTACTGCCATAGTTGTCGATGAGATTAATCTCGGTGAAGTTATTGGTACGTAGCATCACCTCCTCTGGACCCTCATAATCACCGAAAGCACGTGTGTGCATGAGCATTGCACGTGATGCAGGTTCGTTAAACCAAGCAAGGTTGAGTACTGGTTCTGGTTCACAAGCACCTAAGAAATACCATTTACCATCCGCCCAAGCTTCTACCCAAGCATGATTGTCGTCCGTATGTGCCCAGCGAGGAGTATATACCTGACGAGCTGGAATACCGATAGAACGAAGTGCAGCTACCGTAAAGGTGCTCTCTTCTCCACAACGTCCACGGCCAGTGCGGATAGACTGTAAAGGTGAAGATGTACGAGCATCTGAAGGCTCGTAGGTAACACGCTCATGGCACCAGTGGTTTACCTCAAGGATAGCCTCCTTCATGGGAAGCCCTTTTACACGCTCACTAAGTTCACGATAGAAGATAGCACGCGAACTGTCGAGCGGTTCGTTGTTCACACGCATAGGCAGAACGAAATGTCTGAAAAGTAATTCTGGAACATCCTTTCCCCATGCCATCGACTTTCTTGTGCGTAAGGCGGTGCGTATATTTTTAAGATGATACGTTGTAGGATAGTCCGTCGCATCGGCGATAGGCATATAAGCATACAAGAAGCGTAAGGCTTCCTCCTCCTCAGGAGATACCCGAAGTTCCTTTGTATTATAGAACTTCTTTCCAATAACCTTCATCTTGGCTTGGAATGCATTTTCTACTTTCTGTCTGAAATTAGGGTCTGTTATAAAGTGCTGTGCATAACTTGAAAGGCTGACAGCAGCAAGAAACAGACTCAATAAGATTTTCTTCATAGATTTGTTTTTAGTTAATGCGACTTTCATCAGCCGCTAATTTGTGTATGCAATATTCGTAAAAAAAAACAATATACGCAAATGTTTTATATAGAAAATGCCTGAAAGCTTGGTCAAAGTGATAGAATAAGGATTTCCTTCCAGTGTACCATATTTTATTCAAGAAGAAGTAATCAAAATAAAAGTACAGAACGAAAGGGATAGAGCAAGGGACCGTAGCCTACTATTAAAGTATCTTCAATCTTGCCATTTACCTCATTTTATTTTCCTACGGTCAGAAGAAAATTTTCCTTTGTGAAAAAAATCTTTCCGACCGTAGGCGCATAAATTTCTCACCGTAGAGAAATTTTCTTCTAACCGTAGGAAAAATTTAGTAGCTTTCTTCCCCCACTAAATTTCTTTCTTTGTAGACCATTTTATCAGTGTTAATGTTGTTTTTCACGCTTTATTACATCAACAATGGGAAATAAATAGTATCTTTGTAGAAAATAAGTTTTTAATAACCCTTTACCTTAATATTATTAAGAAAACAATGAGAAAGAAAATGTTTATAGCCTGTGGCTTGCTAAGTTGTGTGCTTACACTTCAGGCACAGACGAAAGATGGTGGTATTGATGCACAGATGTTGCAGCAGATTCAGAAGTCTGGATTGACTAAGTCTGACCGTGCTTTATCGAATGCAATCGCCACAAATTCTATTGATGACCTTGCTCGTAACTTCCGTAACTCAGGACCTGTAGATACCTATTTCAGTGTGGAGACACCGAAGCAGAATATTCAGGACCAGAAAAGTTCTGGTCGTTGCTGGCTCTTTACAGGACTGAATGTGCTGCGTGCTAACTTTGCTCGCCGCCATAAGGATACATTGAGAGTAGAGTATTCTCATGTTTACCTCTCTTTCTATGACCAGTTAGAGAAGGCAAACTTGATGTTGCAGGGTGTGATAGACAATGCTGGTAAGTCATTAGACGACCCACGTGTGCAGTTCTTCTTTAAGAATCCTATCAGTGATGGCGGTACGTTCTGCGGTGTATCTGACTTGGTTGAGAAGTATGGTGTTGTACCAATGGAAGCCATGCAAGAAACCTATTCAGCTGAAAACACCTCTCGTATGGCAAGGATTGTGTCATCAAAACTACGTGAGTATGGTCTGGAACTGCGTATGATGGTAGCTGACAAGAAGTCAAAGGCAACTATCAAGGCACGCAAGACAGAGATGTTGGGTAATATCTATCATATACTCTCACTTTCTTTGGGTGAGCCAGTGAAGACCTTTACCTTTGCTTTCAAGGATAAGAACGGTAAGCAGATTGGTAAGGCTAAGACCTATACACCACAGGGATTCTATAAGGAGACAGTAGGAGGTCCACTCAATGGAACCTTTATTATGGCAATGAACGACCCTCGTCGTCCTTACTATAAGACTTACGAGATAGAGTATGACCGTCATACCTACGATGGTCATAACTGGAAGTATGTGAACCTTCCAATGGAAGATATTGCGAAGATGGCTATAGCTTCGCTGAAAGACTCAACAAAGATGTACACCAGTTATGATGTTGGTAAGCAGCTCGACCGCAAGCGTGGTTATCTTGACTTGGATAACTATGACTATGGAACACTTTTTGGAACAAGCTTCCCAATGAACAAGGCAGAGCGTATAGCAACCTTCGATAGTGGTTCAACCCATGCGATGACGCTTACTGCAGTAGACTTAGATGAGAATGGTCAGCCAAAGAAATGGAAGGTAGAGAACTCTTGGAGTGCCTCTTATGGTCAGAATGGTTACTTGATTATGAGTAATCCTTGGTTCAATGAATACACCTTCCGTCTGGTTGTTGATAATAAGTACGTACCAGAGAATATCATGAAGGCTGCTCAGCAGAAACCAATAATGGTTGTTCCTGAGGACCCATTGTTCCAAGAGGATATGTAAAGACCTCCCCCGACCCCTCCAAAGGAGGGGAGAAAAGATAGGATTAGAGAGAAATGAGGATGTGTTAATAGGCACATTCTCATTTTCTTTTATTACCTTAAGCTCCGAAAATCATGAAAAATACTTATCTTTGTAGGATCGGATGAAATCACCCTGTGCATTCATGGTGTTTTGGTTTCGTCCTTATAAGAATATAAAACAAATTTATTACGATATGAGAAAACAAATTACTCTACTATGTATGATGGCTTTCCTGTCTTCGGCACATGTGACAGCACAGTCTTTCAGAAAAGATATTGATGCGAGGCCAGAACTATCTGCAAGTAATGGGGTAGCCTATCCTACGCCTTCAGGAAAACTTACGACACCCCCTGCTGGCTATGTCCCAGTCTATATCTCTCACTATGGACGGCATGGCTCACGTTATCTTTTATCACGGCAAGACTATACTCGACCGCTGCAGGTACTTGAGCGAGCTGATTCCGCTGGTGTCCTCAGTGAGAAAGGTAGGGAAACAATGGGTAAGATACGTCGTATGTATGCTGAGTCATACAAGCGTTGGGGCGAGTTGACACCATTGGGTGCTGAGCAGCATAAGCAGATTGCACGACGAATGTTTAAACGTTTCCCATCTGTTTTTCGTGATTCTGTGTGGGTGGATGCCAAGTCAACGGTGGTTATCCGTTGTATTCTCTCCATGGAGAATGCCTTGCAGGAACTCTTGCGACAGAATCCTCATTTGCGAATTCGCCATGATGCGAGTGAACATGATATGTATTACATGAACTTTTCAGACAAGAAACTTGCTCAACAAAAGGAGAGTGAGGAGGTTAAAGAAACTATGAAGGATTGGGAGAAACGCAATATGAATTATCAGCCATTGATGTCCCGCCTTTTTAAAAATGCTGATTATGTTGACAAGAATGTCAATGCAGAGCAGCTGACAACCGACCTCTTTAGCCTTGCTGGTTTTGTGCAGAACTCGGAGATACGTCATTCGTTATCGTTATATGATATTTTTACGCCTGATGAACGTTATCGTCTTTGGCAGCGAACCAATGTTTGGTGGTATCTACACTTTGCAGGTGCACCTCAGAGTGGTGCTAAACAGCCTTTCTCTCAGCGTAATCTCTTGCGTAATATTATCACTGAAGCAGATTCTTGTCTTGCGCTTCCACATCCAGGAGCTACACTTCGTTTCGGACATGAAACAATGGTTATGCCGTTGGCTTGCCTACTTGTTTTGAATGGTAGTTACGTACAAGTGTTTCAGGTTGATAGTCTTGAAGCAAAGGGTTGGATAGGTTCACGCATCTTCCCAATGGCAGCTAATATTCAGCTTGTGTTCTATAAGAACCCAAAAGCAGACGTTCTTGTAAAGGCACTGCTCAATGAGGAAGAAGCGACGCTACCATTGCCTCCGACCTCTAAACCTTATTACTATAAGTGGAGTGATTTCAGACGTTTCTTCTTGAATCTGATTAATAATTATCGTGATTAGTGACCTATTAGTTAGGATTCTTCCGAATTATGAAGTGATAGTTTAAACCTATTATATAATAAAGCATACAGCGAGGCTCTAAGTTTCTTGCTATAAACTTAGAGTCTCGCTGTGTGATATTTCTTAAGATTCTATGCGCAAGATGCAAACCTTATCACTCCAAACTCCTTTAGGTTTGTCTGTTTTTTTTCACATATCGATTTTTTAAAGACCATCAAATGGTTTGCAATTAACGTCCAATTGGCTTGCAAAAGGTGCCCTTTTGAGGTCTTACTAACGCCCTTTTGGAACCTTATTAAGCACCTTTTAAAACCTCTTTTTACAACTACTTGATAACAAGTAACTTACGAAGGCGATAAAATAACCCGCTTTTAAGGCATTTCCTTACCTTTTTCTCGAACGTTTTGTCAATATATTTCTTAGCCTTGCAGCGTTAAACCTCACACAGAAGCATGGAGCTGACGGAGGTTTTATTTAGCGTTTATACCCTTTATTCTGTTTCAGCTTTTCGTTGAGGTCTAATGCACGTGATGGGATAGGGAAGACGATTGTATGACGGTCGGCTTCTGTTTCGGGTGCAGTACGAAGGTCGTAGGACTGATGGAAACGATTGAAGCGGATGAGATCATTACGACGCCAACCCTCCCACATTAGTTCCATCAGGCGTTCAGCAAGAATGTTATCTAATGTAGCAGTTCTATTTCCCATGCCACTACGGCTGCGAACGAGGTTCAGTTCAGTATTACCATTCTCGCCGTTGCGTACTGCAGCTTCAGCCTTCATTAGCAATACATCGGCATAACGGAAGAGAACAATGTCGTTGTCAGGACTTTTACCATCGTTAAAGGCGGTACGGTCCACCTCATATTTAGCCATTCTTGCTCCTGCCGTCTTGATATAAGGGCTGTTGGTGAGATTTAACTCTACAGCAAGTGGCATATAAACAAGTGGTTTGCCATTCTCTAAATATATGATATTTCCATCTACCCGAACTGTGTCAGAGTAGAGGTTATAGGCATATCGCTTGTCAACATTACTGGTACCATTGCCGAAAGTCTTCACTGTTGAAATAGTTGCACAGGCTCCATTCTCAGAGCTTGTACCGAAGGCACCGCCATGTGAGTAGTGACGAGAGCGGAAGAGATACTGGAATTGGTTCTTGTAAAGGTGTTTGTCGAGCGGGATAGTAAAGATATTCTCTGGTGAATTCTCGTTGTTAACAGAGAAGTTGCTGAGATAATTAGTTGCTAAGGTAAAGCCATCAGCAGTCACCTTATCACAGTAATATTTGCAGGCTTGCCATATATTCATCTGCTGACCATTGATGGTAAAGTAGGTTTGCTTACCATTAGGTTGTTGATTATCTGTCCAATCAGCATCAGAATAAACCTCACCATTCAGCATCAACTTAGCAAGAAGGAAGTTGGCTACAGAACGTGTGACACGTCCATAGTTCTTGCCAAGAAGGTTACTATGACCTTTAGGAAGTAGTGGGGTGACTTCTTGTAGTTCTTTTACAATAAACCGATATACCTCAGGGCGACTTGCTTGTTCTGCGTTTTCAGTACTTTCGCCAGCCGTCGTTACTAATGGTATATTTCCAAACATATCCATAAGGTAATAGTAGTATAAGGCACGGATAGCCCTAACTTCCGCCCTATAAGCCTTGTACTGCTCCTCTGTAAGCAATTGTTTATGTTTGTCGATAGTTGTAAGTGCATCATTACTGAATACAATTACTTTATAGAGATACTTCCATGTATCGTAGAGCGGTTTGCTGTCTTCTGCCCAGTTATGTGTATATAAATCAGCCCAGAAGCCTCCATCATACCAGTCTCCACCACGGACAGGTATGATAGCTTCATCGGTTGTGAATGTATTATAATCATATACACCACGATAAGTACCTTGTAATCCCTCACTGTCTTTATCACTTCCTATGTAGTTATACAAGGTAGCGACTGCATTGACATATACATCTCTTTCTGTCGTGTAGGTATGTTGTTCATCGAGGCTGTCTTTGCTATTCTCGTCCAGGCAACCTGTCAATGTGAGGATAGTTAGAAAAAAGAGTGGGCGAAGTAAGTATTTCATACTTGACAGTTGTTTATGTTGTGTTAAATTGCTTAGAACTTAATACTCACACCGATAGAGTAAGTGCGATAAGGAGGATAGGTACGTTTGTCATCAATACCTAAGGTGTTATCTACTACATAGCTATTGATTATCGGTGTTAAGCCACTATAACTTGTTATTGTTGCGAGGTTATTGATGCTAAAAGACACACGTAGTGAGTTGATATATTTGTTTTTAACAGGCGTATTCCAACCTATCGTAAGATAATCAAAGTTTAGATAATCACCTTTTTCCAACCAATAATCCGTCACATTCTGGTCAACAATATTCCGTGCTGGAGCTTCAGCAAGGACATTATAGTCAGGGAAGTTTGACATGTTCAGGAAAGAAAGAGTTGTTCCGTTAAATATCTTATGTCCGAAAGCACCATTCATCTGTAAGGAAATATCGAATGCTTTGTATCTGAAACTTATGTTAGAACCTAAGGTCATCTTAGGTGTTGCTTGTCCTGCGATATATCGGTCACCATGATCGCTGAGGTCGATTACATTATCATTGTTCAAATCAGCAATGTCGTATTTGTTGTGTCCATGTCCGTTGTCAACGATTCCTTTGCTGTGAGGAAGATAGAAAACTCCTAAGGGTTGACCTACAATCTGATAGATAATATCATTATATCCACCATGGAAACCTGCGCCATTCATACCGCCAATTGGTGTTATGTCTGATGCAGTCATCTGCCTTCCATTATGTTTACCATTGAGAGAAAGGAGCTTGTTCTTTTGCCATGCCATATTGACATTGACATTGAGTTCCATGTCTTTCTTTGATATAGGAACGACGCCAATACCCAACTCAAAACCACTGTTAGACATAGAACCGATATTTGCCAATAGTTTGTCGAAGGCGAAAGTTGGCACAGGTACGTCATATTCGTAAAGCATATCGGTAGTCTTGGAATAGTAATACTCTGCTGTAAGGAGCAGACGATTGTTGAACAATCCAAGGTCAGTACCAATATTAAAGGTGCTGCGCGTCTCCCAACGTAGGTCAGGATTGCTGTTGCGTAAGGTACCCATTGTGACTGTTGGCGTACCATTATACGAGATTAAACCTACTGGGATATATTGCCTTAAGGTCAAATAAGAACTGATTCCACCAAGGTTTCCAGATCGACCATAACCAGTTCGAAGGTTCAGAAGACTAATGCTTTTATTGTTGCGTAGGAAACTTTCTTTCTTCATATCCCAGGTTGCTGAGATAGAAGGGAAGATACCCCACGTATGGTCTTTGCCAACCATTGACGAACCATCTGCACGTGTTGTCAGATTAAGTGTGTATCGGTCGAGCAGTGTGTAGGTAAGTGTACCCATAAAAGAGGCAAGACTTGGGTCGGCATAACTACTGCCAGTTCCTCCATAAGGACGGTCAGAAGCAGCCCCAAGATTGTCATAACCAAAGTAATTGTTGGTTAATCCCTTTACTTGTGTCCAAAAAGCTGCTGTCTTCTTTTTCTGATATTCAGCAAGAATGGTGGCAGACAGATTGTTAGCCCCCCAACGATATTTCCAATCAAGAGAGATGTTACCTAACATATCCTCGGTCTTTCGTTCTCCTCTATATGCTAATCCTTGTGCCCATACCCATGTTGGAGCAAACCTTCCGTTCTCCGTTGAGGTGTAAGAATAGGAACCTAAAGCTGCTAACTGAAGGTTATGTGTTAGCTGTAAGGACAACTGCAGATGTGAATTGAACGTAAGATTCTTCTCATCGTTGCGCTCAAACAGCAATGGTTCTGTTGGTCCTATCTGTGATGCGTTGCCATTCCTCTGCCATCCGTTTCCTGTTTTGTGGAATGGGAGTGTTGGATTCATCGCAGCAGTAGAGTAGGAAAGTGCTTGAATATCAAATATCTTTTCATCTTGTTGAGATGAACCGAAGGCACCAAAGTCTATCTTTAGTTTCTCGTCAAAGGCAAGCTGTGAGATGTCTAACTTAGCCACGAAGTTATTGTAATCCTTGTTTTTAATAACCGTTTGACCGCGCACATAGCCTAATGAGGCACGATAATTAGACTTCTCACTGCCTCCAATAAAAGCCACGTGGTGTGAGTTTACGAAACCTGTTCGTACTATTTCTTTTTGAAAGTTAGTGTCATAACCTTTGTCAACATAGTCTAATCCCAATGCTTTTGCAGCACTAATATACTCCGCAGCATTTAGCATTCGAAGTCGTTTGTATACAACATCGAAGCCAGCAGTTCCGTCATAGTAGATCTGGAACTTGCTACCATTGCCTCGCTTTGTCTTTACTTCGATAACACCCGATGCTCCTCGTGAACCATACTTAGATGTTTCTGAAGCATTCTTGAGGATTGTAAAGCTTTCGATATCAGCAGGATAAATGGTGGATAGGGTAGATAAATCAGATGAAACACCATCTATAAGGACCAAAGGGTCATTACCACCAGTAAGCGATGTCGTACCACGAACACGCACACTGGTCAGCATTGCCATACGATCCTGCCCATTCGTAACGACATTTACACCAACGGCTTGTCCGGAAAGGGCATTAATTGCAGAGTTTACCAAACCTTTATTCATCTGTTTCTCACCTACCTTTGCCATTGAACCGACGATAGGTAGGGTGTCACTCATGAGGAATAACGGCTGCTTTTGTTTTGTTGTAATGGCTTTAGGTCTTCTTTGCGCATTTGCAATATCTGTAGAGCCAATTAGTAAAAGGCAGCAAACAAGTGAATGGGTTAGGAAGTGTTGTCTGGCCATATAAAGAATACAATAAATGTTATTTATACTGTTTATCTAAGCAAATATACATATTTTTCGTGACATAAGTCGATGATTACAAGTTTTTTTGCTAATTTTGTTGTGTTATCCTTTTATATACTCTTGTGTGAGTTAAGGATTTTAAAGAAAGAAACCTAAATTATTATCAATATGGATAAGCTTTTTCTAACGGCTTTATTGATGGGCATGTCTGTGTCTGGTATTCATGCACAGAAAGCCACTATTGAGCCAACTTTCACCGAATGGCATGACCTTCAGGTGAATGCTGTCAATCGTTTTGCAACGCATACAGACTTCTTTGTCTTTGCTCCAAATGAGAATCTGCGTGGAACAAAGTATGATATGAAGAAGTCGGCTAACTATCTTTCCCTTGATGGAGACTGGAAGTTCAATTGGGTTGAGAATGCAGATCAACGTCCAACAGATTTCTTCCGTACCGACTTCGATGACTCGCAGTGGAAGACATTCCCTGTTCCTGGTATCTGGGAGGTGAATGGTTATGGCGACCCAGTCTATGTGAACATTGGTTTTGCATGGCGTGGTAACTTTAAGAATAACCCTCCTGAGGTTCCTATCAAGGAAAATCACGTAGGCTCTTACCGTCGTACTATCCGCATACCAGACAACTGGGACGGCAAACAAGTTATCGCTCATTTCGGTTCTGTGACATCTTGTGTATATCTGTGGGTGAACGGTAAGTTCGTTGGCTATAGTGAAGACTCTAAGATTGGACCAGAGTTTGATGTAACGAAGTTCCTCAAGAATGGGGATAACCAGATTGCCTTCCAAGTGTTCCGTTGGTCAGATGGCAGCTATTGTGAGGACCAAGACTTCTGGCGTCTCAGTGGTGTTGCTCGCGATAGTTATCTCTATGCGCGTGATGCAAAGCAGCATTTGAAAGATATTCGTGTAACGCCTGACCTCGTAAATGATTATAAGGACGGTACACTCAGCGTCAATCTCCAGTTAGCGGGCAACACAAAGGCATTCCTAATCTTGGAGGATACTGATAATAATCTTGCTGCAAAGACAGTCGTTACGGCAGATAAAGCAGGGCAAGCTAAGGCTTTTATGGAGCTGAGAAACCCTAAGAAGTGGACAGCAGAGACTCCTTATCTTTATAATCTCTATGTGAATGTTGAAGATGCCAAGACCGGTAAGACTATTGAAACAATCCCTCTCAAAGTTGGTTTCCGCAAGGTTGAAATCAAGAATGCGCAGGTGTTGGTCAATGGTCAGCCTGTTCTCTTCAAGGGAGCTAACCGTCATGAGATGGATCCAGATGGTGGTTACGTTGTGACACGTGAGCGTATGATTCAGGATATCAAACTGATGAAGCGTTTGAATGTCAATGCAGTGCGTACTTGTCACTATCCTGACGATCCTATTTGGTATGACCTATGCGACGAGTATGGACTCTATGTGGTTGCTGAGGCTAATCAAGAAAGCCACGGTTTTGGGTATAGTAAGGATGCAGTGTCGGGTAGTCCGCTCTTTGCTAAGCAGATTATGGAGCGTAATCAGCATAATGTCGGAACGAAGTTCAATCATCCAAGTGTCATTTTCTGGAGTCTTGGTAACGAGACTTGCTATAGCAAGAACTTCGATGATGCATACGATTGGATTAAGTCGCAAGACCAAAGCCGTCCTGTACAGTATGAGCGTGCAGAGTTGAATGGTTATGCTACGGATATTTTCTGCCCAATGTACTATTCTCCAAAAGCATGTGAGGATTACTCAAAGAACACTCAATACACTCGTCCACTTATCCAGTGCGAGTATAACCATACGATGGGTAACTCTGGTGGTAACTTGAAGGAGTACTGGGACCTTGTTCGTAAGTATCCTAAGTTCCAAGGTGGATTTGATTGGGACTTTGTAGATCAAGGCTTACACCGCAATCCTAAGTTTGATGCTTCTCGTAGGTTGGAAGACTATGAGCGTGCGGCTGATGCGGTTGATGTGAAGACGGAATACACATACGGTGGTGACTATAATAAGACTGACCCATCAGACAACAACTTCAACTGTAATGGTATGATTGGTCCTGACCGTCAGTTGAATCCACATGCTTATGAGGTTGCCTACGAATATCAGAATATCTGGGCTCGACCAGTTGATCTCAAGCAGGGCAAGATAGCTGTTCACAACGAATACTTCTTCCGTGATCTAAGCAATTATCGTATGGAATGGAGCCTTGTTAATGAGGGTAAGGTTGTTGAGAATGGTGCGATTGAAGAATTGAATGTTGCACCACAGCAGACAGTTGAATACACCTTGCCAATAGCAGGTAAGGAGTTTGATGGTGAAGTACTCTTGAATATCGACTTTAAGTTGAAAACCGCTGAACCATTGATGGCTGCTGATCAGACTGTTGCTGAAATGCAGATGGAGGTACAGTCTTGGCAGCCAATGCCTAAGATGGAGCCTGTTGTGTACAAGAAGATGAAGGTAACTGACAACGTGAAGGAAGGTGTTGTAAGTTTTGCAGGCGATAACTTCTCTCTTGTTTTCGATCGTAAGACTGGTTTCCTCAATACTTATCAGGTCGATGGTCGTAACTTCCTTGGTGATGGTGGTACTTTGAAGCCTAACTTCTGGCGTGCTGTTACAGATAACGACATGGGTACTAATTTCCAAAACCGTCTGTCTGTATGGAAGAACCCTACTATGACACTGAAGTCTTTAGAGGTTGAGAAGAAGATGAATAGCCTCACTGCGGTATACGATTTACCAGAGGTTGGCGGACAATTGTGTCTCGTTTATCATGTTGCAATGGATGGTGCGCTCCATGTTAGTATGGATATGGAAATGAAGGAGGGCAATAAGGCTCCTCAGCTTCCTCGCTTCGGTATGCTGATGCAGTTGCCTTATGAGATGGATAAGTCAGTGTTCTACGGTCGTGGACCTATCGAGAACTACGTTGACCGTAAACTTTCTCAGCGTATAGGACGCTATGAGCAGACGGCTGATAAGCAGTTCTTCCCTTACATCCGTCCACAGGAGACAGGTACGAAGAGCGATATTCGTTGGTGGCAGCAGACTGACAACAGTGGTCGTGGATTCCGAGTATTGTTTGATGAGGCTGCTTTCTCTGCCAGTGCATTGCACTATAACATCTCTGATCTCGATGAGGGTAGTGAGAAGCATCAACGTCACAGCTATCAGGTGCCATTGTCTAAGTACACTAATCTTACCTTAGATGCTGCAATGATGGGTGTTGGTGGTATTGATAGTTGGGGTTCAGAACCTCTGAAGAAGTATCAGTTGCCAGCTGAAAACCGTGCTATGCACTTCTGGATTGTGCCAGTATTCTAAGCTGATAGACATCTTTTATAAAATAGAAAACGCCTTTGCAGAATCTCAGCAAAGGCGTTTTTTTGTTTAATATCCGTACAGTCAGCATACCTATCAATGGCAGTGTCTAAATTCTTTTCATGAAAATAAATATTTTTCTTCACGTAAATAAATATTTTTCTTCATGAAAATAATTCTTTCTTGTCGTGAAAATAATTCGTTTTTAAGCTTCTATCAGTCTTTTATTTTAGTAGTTTCATCTTCTTAATCATCGTTTCGTAGACCTCTGCAGACACTTGTCTACCACGTAGAGAACGCACACGTGGCATACTGCGGAAGTATTCGTCTTGTGACTGATACCATGCGTAATGTGCTATTTCACGAGCGCGAGCAAGGGAGATTGCCAACTTACCTGCAGCAGAGGGATTGACGGAAGAGAAAAAATACTTGCCATCTTTCGTCTTTAATGCCAATATGAGATAATCTTTGGGCTGTTGTGCGCTGCGTGCTTGTAGGTTGCGTGTGCGCACGGAGATGGTGATGTGTCTGCCGAATGAACGATTAATCTTGTCCATCATGCCACGAAAGATAACGCCGTGTGCAGATGTATCTTTTAGTCCTGTATAGGCAATAGAGTAGTGTATCATCTCGTGAATGAGCACATCATCTATTTCTTCTGTCGTAAGTTTATAATAGTTGGAAACGGAAATGGTGTAGTCATAGAATGTTGTTCGTCCCCAACTTCGTTTTCTTTTGCATGCCATTTGTCCCAATCGGGTCTTTCCTCGTGACCATTTCAGTCGTGGGATAGGTAGCTTACTGCTGAAGATGAGGTCGTTGTATTTGTTGAATTTAGTGGTTAAGCTCTCCTCTTCGCTCATCATAGGTTGCGTTGAGGAGAGCTGTTGGGATGATTCTGTCTTGTGTTGGTTGAACATATATCGTGTTAATAGTTTGGACTTAGAGCCCGAACCGATAGCCTAAGGTGATGGCAAAGGTGCTGTTCTTCAGGTCTTTGTCATTCTCATCCTTCGTATCAGCAACCTTACTGATACCCCAAAGGTATCGGGCGTCAAGCTCAATGTTCTTATATGTGTAGGACAAACCTACAGGAATAGAGAAGACACAGCTATGCAGTTTGTCCTTAATGTCGGTATTGGACTTCTCAAAATATGTCACACCCTTATACTTTACCTCCACGTTTGCTTTGGAACGTGCGCTTACCAGCACATCAGTCTGTATACCGAGCTTTGCTGTAAGGCCTTTCCATACATGTGCTTGAGCAAGAACTGGAATGCTGATGTAGTTCAGATCAGTTCTGAAATCAGTCAGATAGATATAGCTACCAGCGTTTCTGTCAAAGTCGATGTGGGCATTCTTGCCAATGACAGTAGTTGTTGGGTTAACAGGAGAGATCTCAAAGTTATTTGTTGGCTCGTAGCCTGGCATTAATACTGCCGCATTTGCTTTGGCTCCCTGCATGTTATAGAACACGCCTAATGATACTCCGAACAGCTTACTGAAGTTATATTCGGCATTATTGCTGTCCGATAAAACCTCCATATACTGCAATATCCTCTCTCAATCCTGCTGAAATAGGCATGATTAGTTCTAATTTCAAATTCCAAGCCCCCCTAGAATAATGACAACTCTTCTGGTGGGGCTTTTACTTGGGTAATCAATCTATCCCAGTCTCTATGTGGCTGCTCAAAGAAACTCTGTATTGAGACATAACTCATAAGTAGAATTCTTATCATTGTTGCCAAGCCTGAGAAGCTCCAAGGTCTCTTTATTTTGTTCTTCACTAGGGTTATAAGCAGATTGGCTATAAGCGTAATCCATATTTGTATTTTTATAGCATTCGCACTCTCTCCATAGAAGTATCTTAGCGGGAAATTCTGTTTTATTTGTTTAAATAAGGTTTCTATTTGCCATCGTCTCTTATAGATAGCTATAATATCTTCTGCCGACATCTGAAAATCATTGGTCAGCAGTGATATTAATCTGATTTTCCCTTTCTTGGTCTTATCCTGATATGTGATTTTTCTTGCTTTATGGTAGATATCTTTTTCCTTTGTATGCTTATGGAAGAGAATGGTTTCTACGCGTACAGCTCCATAATCTGTAGTCATCTGGTAATCTGTATCAGCAATCCTTTCAAAGCTAAGATTATTTTTCATCTTAGTTACATATATAACGCCTCTTTGCGTCAGTTCAGAGAACTTTTCATAGTTTATATAGGCTCGGTCAAAAGCAATCAGTTCCTCATTGGCATATCGTTCTGGGATAAGTGCAAACTGATCATGACTAGCTGCAGATGTGAACTTGATATCGCTTGGAACATTCTCATTGGCAAATATCACTGTATGTACTTTTATTCCACCCTTCTTCTTGCCAGTTTTGGGATTACGTCCTACACCTTTAAAGACTAGGTTAGAAAACAGACTTATTGTCGTAGAATCTATTATTTGTAGATTCTTCAGCCATTTGGGCTGTCCACTATTTGGGCTGTCCGAGTAAAGCTCATGGCGGTATTTCTCATATAGGTTCATATAGATCGAACCGAATATCTCGGAATCTCGACGTTTGTTTGCATCTGATAAGGTACTTCGACAAGGAAAATGCTTTAAACCAAGATGATTAAAGCGATTAACATTAGCAAAGAGAGAGGCTTTTATCTCACGCAGAGAGTCTAAACGCAGCATTACGGCATAAAGCATGACAACAAGATGATGCCATGCATCAAACTTCTTTATATAGTGTTCACCTCCCTGAGCTTGGCTCAGAGAGAGAATTTTATCACGATTAAAATAGTTTAACAGTTGAACATATAGTGGCTGTCCGATAAAATGTGTACTTTTGTTCATCTTATTTCATTGTTTTATTTTGACAACTACAAAGGAAATAAGAAGGGCTGAATGTACAAAACAATCAGCCCGTTTTTTTATTATTCTGAATTAATAAGATATGAACGCAAAAGTTTTATCGGACACCAATAATTCGGCATCTACACCAGCGACAAAGCCAGCCTTCGGACTGTAAGCTTCTTTGAGTTTACTACCTGAGAAGTCGGAGACGGTCATGCCAATACGTGGTGTAATGGTGAATTTACTGTTTGAGTTTTGTGCGTTTGCAGCCCATGGTATGAGTGCTAGAGCTGCGATTAAGAATAAATTTTTCATTGTTTGTATAAGCTTTTAGTTTGTTATTGATAAACTTTTGAGTATTGTTCGATAGACGTTTTAATGACACAAAGTTACGAAATTAATCATAGAACAGCAACTCTATGCTTGTTTTTCTGTATAGAGTAGGGGGTGAAGGTTGTATGAAACAATAAAGGCAGACGTTATTGTCTGCCTTTATGTGTGTTGTATATTATGTCTTAAGACTTTATAATGTATAGTCTTTAGAAGAGTGTCAGTGTGTAAAGATAGACCACTGCAGCAGGTATTGCCATCAGTGAAGAGTCGAATCGGTCGAGCATTCCACCGTGTCCTGGTAGGATATTTCCACTGTCTTTGATACCGAGTGTGCGTTTGAAGAGACTCTCAACAAGGTCGCCCCATGTACCGAAGACCACAACCACCAGTCCTAATCCTATCCATGCAGGAATGCTAAGCATATGTGGATCGGTGTCAGTATTGGTGAAATATCCGATAACTCCAGCAACAATCAATACGAGGAGTCCACCTCCTATGCTTCCTTCCCAACTCTTCTTAGGACTGATACGTGGGAAGAGTTTATGCTTGCCGAAGAGCGAACCGCAGAGATAAGCACCTGTGTCATTTGTCCAAAGGAAGATGAAGATACTCAATGGAAGGAGGAAATCAAAGGTTACCTGTCCCATCTCACCCTGCTGGAATGCCAATACGTTAATCATTGAGAAAGGTAATACGATATACATCTGTCCCAACATTGTGTATGCCCAGCTGTTGATAGGGTTCTCATTCTTCAGATACAGTTCTGAAACCAATAAGTAGAGAATTGTCAGAATGTAGGGTACAAAGATAACGAAGCCCTCAACTGGTGTCAAACGTAGTCCTGCAACCGATAGGAAGAAATAGACTCCCGCTATGGTTGAGATAAAGCGGTTTACCCTTACTCCTTTGATATTGTTCACCAATCCTGTGTATTCCCAAATGGAAAGACCCGTGATGAGTGCGAAAAGAGCAATCAGTGCGTGAGGATGAAGGATGCCCAACACCATCACGGTGACGAAGAATACTCCTGTAACAGCTCTGACAATCAGGTTCTTTAGTTTATCACTCATAACTGTATGTTTGTTTATAAATCACTTGCGTTGTCGTTACCTTCTTTTGCGATTCTTGCTTCGTGCTCTGCTTGTGCCTGCTTAACCTCCTCTGGCATATCCTCCAGCTTAGGCTGAGACTTCTCTTCCTGCTCAAGCAATTCCTGTGTACGACTTACCCAAGGACGCTTTCCAAAGATTTTCTCAACGTCTTCTGCCATGATTACCTCACGTTCAATGAGAATCTGTGCCAAACGGTTATGACCTTCTTTGTGCTCTGTCAGAATCTGTTTTGCACGCTCATACTGGCCGTTAATCATCTTCAGTACCTCTTCGTCGATGGTCTTAGCCGTTGTGTCAGAGTATGGCTTCTGGAAGTTATATTCATCATTGTTATAATAACAGATGTTTGGTAACTTCTCACTCATACCTGCATAAGCAATCATACCATATGCACTCTTGGTCGCACGTTCGAGGTCATTCATTGCACCTGTTGAGATATGACCAGTGAAGAGTTCCTCTGCAGCACGTCCACCAAGCAATGAACACATCTCGTCAAGCATCTGTTCCTTTGTTGTGATAGGGCGCTCTTCTGGCAGATACCATGCTGCACCGAGTGCCTGACCACGTGGTACGATGCTCACCTTTACCAATGGGTTGGCATGCTCACAGAACCAACTGATAGTTGCGTGACCTGCTTCGTGAAGGGCAATAGTGCGTTTCTCGTCAGCTGTCATAATCTTTGTCTTCTTCTCTAAGCCGCCGATGATACGGTCTACAGCGTCTAAGAAGTCTTGCTTTGTTACCTCTGTGCTGTCGTGACGGGCTGCAATCAGGGCAGCTTCGTTACATACATTGGCAATATCAGCACCTGAGAAACCTGGCGTCTGACGTGCAAGGAGATCGATATCAAGATTCTTCTCTAACTTCAAATTGCGCATATGGACGAGGAATATTTCCTTACGCTCAGGCAAGTCTGGTAGATCAACGTGTATCTGACGGTCGAATCGTCCGGCACGAAGGAGTGCCTTATCGAGCATGTCAACACGGTTCGTTGCTGCAAGAACGATAACGCCTGAGTTCGTTCCGAAGCCGTCCATCTCGGTCAGAAGGGCGTTGAGCGTATTCTCACGTTCGTCGTTTCCGCCCATAGCTGGGTTCTTTGAGCGAGCACGTCCAACGGCATCAATCTCGTCAATAAAGATGATACAAGGTGACTTCTCCTTAGCCTGATGGAATACATCACGCACTCGGCTCGCACCAACTCCGACGAACATTTCAACGAAGTCTGAGCCACTCATCGAGAAGAATGGTACACCAGCCTCACCTGCAACAGCCTTAGCTAAGAGGGTCTTACCTGTTCCCGGAGGACCAACAAGCAGTGCACCCTTAGGGATTTTACCACCTAAATCGGTATATTTCTTAGGATTCTTCAAGAACTCAACAATCTCTTGTACCTCCTGTTTTGCACCTGTCTGACCAGCAACATCCTTAAAGGTGATACCCATTTCGTTGGCTTTCTCATAGAGTTTTGCCTTAGATTTTCCAACGCTGAATACTCCACCACCTCCGCTGGCACCTCCGCCCATACGGCGCATGAGGAAGTACCAGATGCCAAAGAAGAATATCCATGGTGCAATAGAACCAAGGATATCGAGAATCGTGTTGCTTGTTTTGTTCTCATAACTATAGCTTACGATTTTCTTTTGAGCTACAGCTTGATCGAGGAACGTTTCTACCTTATCAACCGAACCAATCTCCACGGTAACATAAGGGGCTGTACCCACTTCTTGTGTACCCTTCTTGAAGATGTCGCGGATATGGTTTGGGCTTACATACATGCGTAGGGTATTGTCATTCCTATTGACAATCACCTTTGTGGCATAGCCTTTAGCAACGTATTGTTTGAACGTGGTATAGTCCTTGTCTATACCTGCACTTGACGGAAAAAGCCCATTTCCCCCAGCAAAGAATACTACTCCGAGGGCAATAATAACGAATATGTAGAGCCAATTCATATTGAATTTAGGCATATTCGGCTTGTTCTTTGGATTTGAATTGTCCATTTTGAAGTCTGATTTTTTATATAAAAAGGCGATTACCAGGTTACTTTATCAGTCTAAATCTGGCAGAGTGGTCAACTTGGCGTCCTCCCAAAGGTGTTCTATGTCATAGAATTCACGTGTCTCTGGGGTGAAGATGTGGACGATAACGTCCGCATAATCAATCGCCACCCACTGTGCATTACCAAGTCCTACGCAGTTGATAGGCTTCTCACCAATCGTTTCGCGAACATAATCGCTCACTGATCCGGCAATAGCTCCTACCTGTTGTGTCGAGTTACCTTGGCATATAACGAAATAGCGGCAGATAGTACCATCGATCTCTGATAGGTCTGCAATAACTATGCCATGTCCTTTTTTATCTTGAATTCCCTTCGTAATTAATTCTACTAAATTCTTTGTCTTATCCATTAAATAACATTATAATATACGAGATGCAAAGGTAGCGCAAAAGGAATGAAGCACAAAATAAATTTCATTTTATTTAGCAATTTGTTCCTGTTGAGCTTATTTGGGCTATTTAGCAACGAAAAACTGTCTTTGAGAATATTTTTATCTCTTTTCATGAAAAAAGTTGGTAGAAGTTTTGGTAGTTCAAGAAAAAGTGCTAACTTTGCACTCGCAATTCGGAAATGAATTGTAAAGTCAATGGGATATGGTGTAATGGTAACACTACAGATTCTGGTCCTGTCATTCCTGGTTCGAGTCCGGGTATCCCAACAAAGTGAGAGAGTTGAGTTTTCAACTCTCTTTTTTATTTCAATTAGTAACTTAAATATTTACCTGATTAAAAGATGAAAAAGTTATTTACAGCCATTTTGGCAGTATTGGGAATAGGTATGGGAGCATGTGCGCAGAATCTTTATGAGGATGTAGACGTTAATCGTTTTGAACAGATTATTAAGTCTGACTCTGTTCAGTTGGTGGATGTTCGTAAACTTGATGAGTTTACAGAAGGGCATATTCCAGGTGCAATACATATTGATGTGTTGACTCCTTCTTTCCTTTCTAATGCTCTCGCTAAGCTTGATAAGAAACGTCCTTGTGCCGTTTATTGTCGTTCTGGTAAGCGTTCTGCTATAGCAGCGACTCTTCTTGCCAAAGAAGGATACACCGTTACCAACCTTTTAGGTGGTATCATTGCATGGACTGAGGCAAAGAAGAAGACAGTAAAGGAATAAATAAGTCAGCTTTTAGGTTCTTCCGTTAAATCCAAATCGGTCAGTAGAGGCTAAACATATTTTGTTTTATTATCGAGCAGATTGTTTGGCTTTGTAACGCAGGTGTAGCGGGCTACGTCAAGTTACAAAGACTGATATTATAGATGTTTGTAAACTATTTTCATGTGTATCGAAGGCAATACATGGTCTTTTGGCTTCTAAAAGACGCCTAATTGACTTGTAAAAGATGCTTTTTTGGAGTCTAACTAACGCCCTTTTGAAGTCCAATTAAGCATCTTTTCTTATACTGCTTTGTAACTATCTGATTTTATGTTGACTACAAACTTACATTTTACATGTATAATCACCATTATTTATTGGTATTTTATTTGAAAGTATGTAATGATTTTTCGAAATACTATATGTCGGGTTTCATAAGTATAAAAATTATGGCTTTGCGATAAAAACAAAATATATTTAGTTTCTAATGACTGATTTGGAGTTAACGGATGAACTTACTTTTAGGGAATGTTTTATGGTTGACAGGTACTCTTTCTATCTCTCTCTTGGGAAATTCGTAGCTGTTACGAATTCTTTTTACGAAAATAATTCGACAATAAAACTTTGTTGTGAGAGAAATAATTGTGTTATAGATGATAAGAAAAGGGGCAATTCTGCAAAGAATTACCCCTTTTCTTGGTTCTATTTCCTTCAATCTACTCTTGTATTATTATGAAACTGAATAGATAAGAATGTCCTTTTTATTTATTTTCAGCATCGATAGCCTTAATCTTCTGCTTCACTTCATCCATATCATCTTTGAGTTTCTGGATGCGACGATTCATTTCGTCAATAAGACTGTTGCCCTTCTTTGAACTGATGTTGAGGAAACCGAGATTGTTCTCGTAAGTGTTTACCTCCTGCTTTAACTGTTCAAAGCGACGGAGCAGACGACCACGCTCGTTGTCGAGTGCATCAACACCGCGGTCAGCAACCTTCTTGAGGTTATTGCGGAAGTTGTCAACTCGTTTACGTGCTGCAGAGATATGGAGGTCTTTATAAATCTTATCCAATACCTCGTGGTATTCCTTGTAGAGTTTATCTTTCTCTTTATAAGGAACGTGACCCACCTTATTATATTGCTCAGTCAGCTTCTGTACCTTCTCTTGTAAGTTCTCACCTGTCTGTTCAACGAGTTCTTTCAGCTGGCTGATGATATCACGTTTCTTGTTTAAGTTCTCATGTTCCTCATTGCGGGAGTCAGCGTGAACAGCATTGCGAGCCTCGAAGAAACGGTTGCAAGCAGCAAGGAAATCATTCCACAACTGGTCACCAATCTTCTTAGGAACCATTCCGATGGTCTTCCACTCTTTCTGTAAAGCGATGAGCTTATCAGATGTTGCCTTCCAATCGGTAGACTCACTCAATGCTTGAGCCTTTTCAACAAGTGCCTTTTTCTTTTCTGTATTCTCAGCAAACTGCTCTTTCAACTGCTTGAAGAATTCGCCTTTACGACCAAAGAAGTCGTCACATGCAGCACGGAAACGTTCAAAAATCTTCACGTTCATCTTCTGTGGAGCGAAACCAATGGTCTTCCATTCCTGCTGGATAGCAATGATCTCCTTAGTGCCTTTCTCCCAATCAGCAGAAGACTTATTCTCTTGTTTTGCAAGTTCTTCAGCCTTTTCGCAGAGTGCAGTCTTCTTTGTTAGATTCTCTTCTTCGCGTGTTCGGAGTGTTTCGAAGTGCTGTTGGTGACGCTTGTTGATAACAGTGCTGGCAGCTTTGAAGCGTACCCAAATCTGCTCGCGAAGTTCCTTGGCAACAGGACCTGTCTCACGATATTCTTGATGAAGTTCCTGTAACTGGTGGAATGCACTGATAACATCTGTTTCTTCCGCCAACTTCTCAGCTGCTTCACAGAGTTTAGTCTTCTTCTCAAGATTCTTCTTGAAGTCGTATTCGCGTGCCTCACGATTGAGGTTTAACAAGTCATAGAACTGCTCAACATAGAGTTGATAGTTGCGCCAAAGTTCGTTAGCCTTCTCAGCAGGAACCATCTTGATTTCTTTCCACTCGTGCTGAAGCTTCTTGAACTGGTCAAAGTTCTTGTTAGCCTCTTCAGGAGTAGTAGCCATCGCCTTAATCTGTTCGATGATAGCTTCTTTCTTCTTGAGGTTCTGCTGCTTCTCCTCTTCAAGTGCGAGGAAAGCCTTTTGGCGTTTTTCCTTAATGATGGTCATCTCTGCCTTGAAGATTTCTTCATCCTCATCAGGCAATACCTGGTATTTCTCTGGGTCACCGCCATTCTCGAGATAAGCTTTCTGCTGTGCTTCACGTTCAACAAAATGCAACTTGTAGAATACCGTTTTCAGGTGCTCTACTTCAGCTTTCTCTGGTGTTTCGTTACTGTCAACGATAGCTTTCAGGCGCTCAATAATCTCCTTTTTTGAACTATAAGTCTTAGTAGCGAGATTTTCCTTCTCGCTCTCTGACTTCGTTTCAACTGGTTGATTGAGGTTTTCTTCTACAGCATCAGTATTAACATTCTGCACTTCGGAATTCTCCGTTGTAGCGTTGGCTGCAACTTCTTCAGACAGCTTAACTTCTTCTGTACCCTGATTCAGGGCATTTTCTTGAGAGTCCATCATTTCACTTTTTGTTTGTGATTTGGGTTTTTCCACATTTAAGGTTTCAGACCATTGCATAGATGCACGGTAGTCTTCTACCACTAATATATCAACTGCAAACTTAGATAAAAAGTTTGAATGTACCTAATTTTAAGTTGTTTTTTTTTAATTTCTCTCTTCTAAAGTAGGCGTTTACGGCGTAGCAGCCACCATGATGCAGCAGAAACGACGACTGATAAGAACATTGCAACAGGGAATCCCCATGGATTCGTTTCCATTCCATTGACAAGGTTCATACCGAAGAGGGAGGATATAAGCGTTGGCAACATCATAACAATTGACACCGAGGTGAGCGTACGCATCACGGTGTTCATGTTGTTGTTGATAATGCTTGAGTAGGTGTCCATGGTGGATTCAAGAATATCAGAGTAGATACTCGTGGTTTCTCGTGCCTGTGACATCTCAATATTTACGTCTTCAATCAGGTCGGCATCCAACTCGTCAATCTGCAACTTAAACTTCAACTTAGCCAAAAGGTTCTCGTTGCCACGAATGGATGTGATGAAGTAGGTAAGCGAATCCTGCAGACGACTCAGTCCAATCAAGCTTTCGTTGTCTACACCTTTATCCAAGTTGCGCTTTGCCTTTTCAATCAAAGTATTGATTTGCTTCAGTCGTTTTAGATACCACACAGCAGAAGAAAGGAAGAGGCGGAAAATCAGGTCTACATAGTCAGTAAAGCCCTCATTCCTCTTTTGCTGATAGCTGACAAAGTCGAGCATCATATTTGTTTCAAAGTTGCAAACCGTGATGGTTACATCTTTCTTGTGAATGATACCTAATGGTACTGTTGTATATGGGGTTCGTGAGCGAATTTCCTTCACGTAAGGGATACGGAGGATTATCAGCATCCAACCATCATCATATTCATAGCGTGCTCGCTCATCGGTATCGCTGATATCCGATAAGAAGTAGTCTGGAATATGAAAAGTGTCTTCGAGTTCTTGCTGATCCTGCTCTGTTGGGCAAGTTACCTGAATCCAGCAGTTAGGCTGCCATTCTTTAATGGTATTCAGGGTTCCGTTAATGTTCCAATATGTCTTCATTAGCTAATCTCCATAGTTAAATAATAGTGTGGGGATTAGCAACTTCTTGTTGTAATCCTCACGCTTAGTGTTTGAAATTCTCCGCGTGATAATCGTCCATTTAAAAATTATGTATTGGTTTTGTGACTGCAAAATTAGCTAAAAAAATCGGTTGTGGCAAACAAAAGGTTAAGTTTTTCATTGTTTGTGAGGGGCTGAGAAAATGTGTCTGGAGATGAGATGAAGAAAAGTTGCAAGGGCTAATTTTATTTGTAACTACGTGCATTTTCTTTGCTAATAGTATGATATATCTCCTTACCTTTATGTTATATATTCTCGTCTTGTGCTTTTTTCTAAGCAACTTATGTCTAAGTTAGCTTTTACTTGTTATATCCTACCATTGATTAAGTTCGTTATGACGAATCTCTTTTAAGTCTTTTAATAGATGTGCTGATGGTCCGCACGTGTGGTGCTGATAGTTCGCACATATGGTGCTGATGGTCCGCACCATTGGTGCTGAGTACTAAATAGGATGTAGAATGTAGTTGGATTGAGGGCAATGTTATGCTTTTGAATCACATAACTGGCGTGCCAAAGCCTTAATCTCTGCTCTTGCTGGTTTTCCATTACCTGTTTGGGGAAGGGTAGGAACGTGGAAGATGAAACAAGGTTGCCAGAACTTTGGAAGACGTTGTTGGCAGAGTGTTCTGACTGCATTGGTGTCGTCTTGTGTAGTGAGTAAAACCACAGCTTCGCCAAAACGCTCGTCGGGGCAGCTTGTTATAGCAAAATCGGCTGTAAGAGAGGAGTTTAGTAGGTGTTCTACTTCCTCAATCTGAATCTTAATGCCACCAGAATCAATCACATTATCTTTTCGTCCAAGGATACGGAAGCAAGGAGTATTAAGTCCTTCCTTTGTGTTCGTAGGGAGAATTTCAGCTCTGTCGTTGGTGACTAAAGGATGAGAGCAAACGGCAGGGGCATCAATGACCAGGCAATCTTCTTCATTGAGCCATACTTTCACACCGTCAAAGGGTTTGTACCACTCACTGGTGTCAGGTCCATTCAGACATCGGAGCGCAATATGTGAGAGCGTTTCCGTCATCCCGTAGGTACTCCAAACGGCGTTAGGGAAATCCTGTAAAGCAGCTGACAGTTTATCATCAACAGCACCACCGCCTATAATAAGATGGTGGATACGGCGCAAACGCTCACGCTCTTTAGGTACTTGTAGAGAGTTATAGACCTGCAGTGGTACCATTGCAGCAAAGGTTATCTCCTCGTTCGGGATACCTGCTTCAGACAAAGAATGGTCAGAGAGAGGGTGTCCAGATGGTGTTACGTTCAGCAGGCGTAGGTTACGCTCAATAGTTCTTACCACTACCATCTTTCCTGCAATGTAGTCGAGTGGCATACAGAGGAGGGCGGTATCGTTAGTCTTCAAACCAAGGAAATCGCAGGTGATGCGGGCAGAATTGAGCATACGCCGCTTCTCTACCCACAGCGGTTTTGGCTTACCAGTTGAACCACTGGTATGCACAAGGAGTTGTGGATTATCATTATGCCATTCTGAAAGGAAATTTTGTAGTGTCATTGTTGTTTGGTTTTGGTTTATTAAGCTAATTAGGCTAATAGGGCTAATTAGCCGAATAATAATTTTCTTAATCGCTTATCCAAAGCTGATCGCCCCTGATTTCTAATGGCATTGGGATATTGTCAGTGAAGAGTTGTCCCGTACCTAAGCCTTGTGGAGTGGTGATGTTTGGACCGTAGATGTCAGCTGTTAGCTGGGCGATAGCATTCAGTCCGATGTTACTCTCAAGTGCTGAGGTTATCCATGAATCAATGTTACGTTCTCTTGCCATTCTAATCCATTCTCTTGTTCCAGTCATACCGCCATGAAGACTTGGCTTTAGGATCATATATTGTGGGCGAATCGTATCGAATAAAAGCATTTTTTCTTCAGGATCATTGACACCAATAAGTTCTTCATCAAGGGCTATCGGTAGGGGAGAGTCAGCACACAAGCGTGCCATCTCCTGCCATTGATGCTGTCGGATAGGCTGTTCGATGGAGTGGATATTATATTGTGCCAATGCTTCTAATTGTTGCATGGCATCTTCTGGAGCAAAGGCACCATTCGCATCAACGCGTAGTTCCACTTGCTCACGTGTGAATGCTTGACGGATATGACTTATAAGTTCGAGTTCTTTCTCAAAGTCAATCGCACCAATCTTCAGCTTCACACAGCGGAAACCAGCCTTGAGTTTCGTTTCCAATCGCTGATACATCTCATCGAAAGTTCCCATCCACACGAGTCCATTGATGGTGATTCCTTCCTCTCCGCGTCCAAAAGCAGTGTTGAAGAAGTTGATGCTTCCCTTGGCATCCAACTGTGCCTTAGCCGTTTCTAACCCAAAAAGCATTGAAGGATAAGGGCGCATAGCATCAATGTTAATACCCCCTGTACGGCAGAAATCATCACAGAAACAGCGAAGTTTCTGCTCATATTTCTCGTCAGACATGGCATCACACGACAGGTCGGGGAGTGTTGCGCATTCCCCAATACCCACTACATCAGGCTGATTCGTGTCAGACAGTGTGACGTAATAGCTCTTCCTCGTTGTGTAGACACCGCGTGAGGTACCTGCAGGGAGGAGGAAGTGGAGGGTGCGGGAGGAGATGTTTATCTTGTACATTATAAGTTTTTTATTGTTTGTTTCTATATTCAATTCTTGCTCTTGTCATCTGCTCACGTATTCCACCATGTTTAATGAAATCCTCTTTGATATGGTCTAAATACTTTCTAAGTATTACATCTTCTTGATAAATCAATGTAATGGCTATGTTTGCTATTGTTTCATCTGTGCGTATTTGTATGGCATTACGATAAAAAGAAGACTCATTATGCTTGGCGCATACGCGTCGTGCTACGATTGCTCTCTTGTCATTTATGTCCCACTTGGTAAGATTCCGGACACGTAGATAATCTTCATAATCAATTAATAGTTCCTGTAGACTGGCACGTGCTACATTCACTAATTTTATTTCCGTTTCTGCAGAGGTTGTCGAGGCAGCACATCCTTCTGCAATGTTCTGCTTCCCCGAGCGGGCTGCTTGTATCATCTGATCTATCGTCCTGTCGTTTCTATCCAAAAAATGGTGGGCAAAGTAATAGGTAATATCATAAATGCATTCTGCTTTCTGATAAGCTATCAGGTTGCGATAGTTGCCCTTTTGTGGCAAGAAAGGTGTTCCCATGATTATTTCTTAGTTGTTGGTAATAAAGGTTCTGTTAGATTTATTGGCCTAATAAGGCCACTTAGCCAAATTGTTAATAAGCTCTATAGTCTTTGTTTACTAAATGGTTTCATTGGGCTTATTAGCCTAATTAGGCCAATAAGTCCAATAACTAATTATGGGAACTGCGGATACTTATCAAAGTCTGGCTTACGTTTCTCAAGGAAAGCTTTGCCACCTTCCTGTGCTTCGTCAAGTGTATAGTAGAGCATGGTGGCATCACCTGCAAGCTCCTGAATACCTGCCTGACCATCAAGTTCTGCGTTGAAGCCAGCTTTCATCATACGGAGTGCCAATGGAGAACGCTCTATCATTGTCTCTGCCCATTCTATACACTCGTCTTCGAGACGGTCGAAAGGAACTACCTTATTGACCAATCCCATTCGTTCAGCTTCTACAGCAGAGTACTGACGACACAAGAACCATATCTCACGAGCCTTCTTCTGACCCACGACACGTGCCAGATAAGATGCACCGAAGCCAGCATCAAAGGAACCAACCTTAGGTCCTGTCTGTCCGAAGATAGCATTGTCTGATGCTATTGAAAGGTCGCATACCACATGAAGGACGTGTCCACCACCAATGGCATAACCATTAACCATAGCGATGACTGGCTTTGGAAGGCGTCGAATCTGCATCTGCAAGTCAAGTACGTTGAGGCGTGGAACGCCATCACTACCTATGTATCCGCCATGTCCCTTTACGTGCATATCACCGCCAGAGCAGAATGCTTTGTCGCCAGCACCAGTCAGAATGACCACGCGGATGTCAAGGGTTTCACGACAGTAGTTGAATGCCTGTGACATTTCCCACACTGTTTTCGGGGTGAAAGCATTACGATAGCGAGGGCGGTTAATGGTTACTTTTGCTATGTGGTTGTTCTCTTCAAAGAGGATTTCCTCAAAGTTAAAGCCTTCAATAGGCTTCCATTCTCTTTTCTCCATAGGGTCTTTTTGTTTATGATTAAATATAAGGAACTTGCCAAGTCAGCTCTAAAATGAATATAGACTGTGGCAAGTTCATTTTGTTAAAATGCTTGATAATAATCCTTCAAAGCCTGTGCATCTTCTTCTGCGTTGGTGAATACTTCTAAAAGTACTGGTCCTTCCTCCGAGTTAAAGAGTTTGTCAAGGTTCTTGTAAAGCTCTTCTTCGTTGCGAGCAGAGAGGTAAACGATGTCATGTGTTTGACAGATTCCTTCCGCAGAGGTTGTATGATGGGCAGCAATAGCGCTATCCCGATAAGGTGAACGCTCCAAACCAGGCAGCTGATGGAAGATACCTCCACCGCCATTGTTAAGTAAGAGGATAGAAAGATTAGGCGGAAGAGATTCGTTCCATAGTGCATTTTGATCATAGAAGAAGCTCAAGTCACCGATAACACAGTATACATCCTCTTCTTCTTGATGTGCAATGGCATAACCAACAGCTGTTGATAACGAGCCTTCGATACCATTCACACCTCGATTAACATAGATGTATTGATCAGAGAAGATGTTGCCAAGCCGTACAGCCGAGCTATTCCCATAGAATAATTTACCATCAACAGCCTCCTCTCTCATCTTTTCGTGGAAAGCCTTAACAGCCAACATCTGTGAGAAGCGTGGTTTTATCGTTTTTCGGATGGCTAAGGCTTTATCGAAAGCCTTGTGCCATAGCGTTACAAAGTCACACTTTTTAACGCCTTCAGTCTCATTGGCAAAGATTGTGATAACATCCTCCGGTAAACCTTGAATCATCTCGGTGGTGTGCATAAAAGTATCACAGAACTCATCAATTCCATTTACAACGATTGACATCTCACACTTACACTCACGCAAGAACTGGCGGAGTCGTTTGCTGACAATCGTTCCTCCTATATATATAAGGTGGTCAGGACGATAAGCTTCGTCATCACCAATCATCTTCAACACTTCATCAATGGGTTGTGCAGGGCTAATACTGTCATCTGCCAACTTCTCTTGAAGGACGACAGCAACCTTCTTTAATGCCTTTATTGCTTCATGCGAATTGTCCACAACTTCAGGTGTCAGCTGCCCAAGAATAAACATTAGCTTCTTTCCACGGAAGAAGTCAACAGCCATTTCATGAACGCTGAAGTAATCAGTTGTAGCATGAAGCATGAAAATATTACGTTCATCAGGAAGCTTTGGTACGTTGTATTCAAAGAGTGGTTCACTGATTGGCACGTTGATATGCACAGGACTGCCATCATTCAGGCGTACTGCGTTTAACGCTTCATTGACCAAACGGTTGCAATACCAGCGTTCCTCCTCGTTATGAGGCTCTGGCAGTGTCACACTCTTACGGACATTTGGCTCCAATGCACGATGTTGTTGAAGCGTTTGTCCATCCTGTTGGTCAATCCACTGCGCTGGTCTATCAGCTGAAATAATAATCAGTGGACGTTTCTGATAGAACGTCTCAGCTGCTGCCGGTGCTAAGTTAAGCAGGGCAGAGCCCGATGTAACGCACACAACAACTGGCTCATTGTCTGCTAAAGTCATTCCTAACGCTACGAATCCTGCCGACCGTTCGTCGGTAACAGGATAGCACTCAATCTCGGGACAAGCACAGAGATTGTGTACGATAGGTGAGTTACGAGAACCTGGACATACAACGGCTTTCGTTACTTTTTCCTTTATGAGAAGGGATGTAAGGATGTTTACGTTTTCTTTATTGCTATACATTTGGGTGGTGGGTGGTGGGTGTTGAATGTTGAGGGTTAGGGTTATTGGTTCTGATAAGGCAATATGGCTAATTGGGCTAATAAGGCTTATCAGGCTAATCTCATTTTAACAACTGGCGCATAGTGTCAAGTTTGGCTTCTGTTTCCTGCCATTCATTCTCTTCTATACTCTCCTTTAAGAGTCCGCCACCTGCATAAAGGCGACACGTAGAACGAGAGAGTTGCATACAGCGAAGGGTGACATAAAGTTTTGCCGCACCCTTCTCGCCAAGTAGCCCACTGAAACCACTGTAATAACTGCGGTTCAGTTGTTCATTATGAAGAATAAACTGCTGTGCCTCATCCTTTGGCATACCGCATACGGCAGGGGTAGGGTGGAAGGCTGTAAGGAATGTTCCGAGTCGCTGTGTGTCTTTAAGTTGGAAAGTGAAGTCTGTGCGAAGATGCGCCAAATGTGCTGCACGAGCAGTATAAGGTTTGCTTTCTGTAATCTCAGCAGCAAACGGTTGCAAGCAAGTGCGGATATAGTCAGCAACGAGTTGTTGTTCTTCTTGATTCTTAGTAGACCACTTCATATCCTCACCTTCATACTTCATCGTACCAGCTAACGCCATTGTCTGATACCCCTCAGCATCACCACGAAGTAGAATTTCAGGACTTGCAATAAGCCACATACCTGTCTCTGCTGTATAAAAAAGTGCAATATACGAGCGTGGATACTTCTCACAAGCCTTAAGGAAAATGCTTCGAGGAGTTACACTCTCGTCTTTTGTTTCGATAATCGAGCGCGCCAGTACTAACTTACGGAATCTATTGTGTTTTAACTCTTTATGGAAACGGCAGAAATCGTTGTGATAAGCCTCGCGAAGAGAAGGCGTTTCGTTAGTAAGTACCGCCTCATCCTGCCAGTCGGGAATAGCATCAAAACCCTTGCTACCATCTAATGGCAAAGCAATAGAAGCCCCCCTCTGACCATCCAGCAAGTAAAGTGAGTTACTATCATCGCAATAGAAAGGAGCAATGACAAATCCCTTGCGCCCATTAAGTTCAGCAAGTGAGGAAATAGCCGTTGGTTTCTCTGGCTGTGAATAGCAATGACAAACCTTCTCGAAAGGCTCACGATAGATAAAGAAAGAATCCATTTACTTCTCTTGTGGGGCTATGACGTAGTTGGTAACTTGTACGCTTGAGATGAGTTCGTCTTCACCATTCTTGATATCAATGTTCCATACGTGTAGTGTATGGCCCCTATGAATCAGTTTTCCGTAAGCCGTAACTGTTCCACCATATGGCATCGCCTTGACGTGATTGCCATGTACATTGATGCCCATAGCCATCTTTCCGGGGCATAATGCCATTGAACCGATACCAGCAAGATTCTCTGCGAGAGCCAATGAAGCACCGCCAGCGAGGAATCCGAAAGGCTGTTTGTTACGGTCATCGACAGCCATTCTTGCCTTCAATGTGTCGTCCTCGGGCGTAGAGATAAACTCCATACCGAGTGTACGGCTTAATCCGTCTTCCTGATGAATACTTTTTATGATGTTTTCTACGTTCATAACCTAATCAACTTAATGTAATGCAAAGATAATAAAAGTTGGATAGATAACAAAATCATAGTAGGTTTAATAGGTAGTTAAATACAGGCAAACGTGAATCATAGAGTATATTGTGTTTTAAAACATATCTTAGAAGAATATGTTTTTTGTCTTCATGTGAGAGAAGTTATTCAAAGACCTTACCAAAATTGTTCGCGAACAAATCAAAAAAAGTTCGCGAACAATTTTCAATTTGTTCGCGAACTCTTTCGTCCATATCCTTAACCTAGCTAACAGCCTCCGAATCATTACGCTTCAGTAACTAGTTTAAGGCCTTTCTCGCTCTTCTCACTTTCACTTTAGAAGAGGAACTTAAAAAACTTACTTAAACCGATGGACCCAGAGAACCACCAGAACCTTCTTTCGTCTTTTTCTCTTCCTCCTTGACCGTCTCATACGAGTTCTCGCGCAGCGCAGCTTTTAGTTCTACACCCGGCGTAAACGTTACGCGTGGCTTGATGGTCTCGGTCTTAAAGGCCTTTTCCGTTGCAGCTCCTTCGCTTGAAAGTGTCAAGCGCATCGTGCCAAACTCACCCAGCTGCACGCTAAAGCCATCGCGGAGGTAACTAGGCAAACACTCCATAAAGTTCGACAGTACGTTTTCAATATCACCACGCGTCAGCGAAGAACGCCCCGCAATGTCATGAGCAATATCTCGCAAGGTCTTCTTACCAAGATTTACAGGATTAGCATAATACTTTTCTTCTGTCCGCTTCTGCGGATTCTTCTTCTTTTGGAGTTTAATCTTCATAATTGTTTTGTTTTTAAAAGTAAATATTTAAGTTTTTACAGCATTTCCATGCCTTGGAAATTCCTCTTCCCCCTCATCTATTTTCACAGCCAAAGGTAAGCCTTAAAATTACCTACGGTCAGAAGAAAATTTTCCTTTGTGAAAAATTTCTTTCCAACCGTAGGTACGTAAATTTCTCACCGTAGAGAAATTTTCTTCCAACCCGTTAGAAATTTCTCGCTAACACGTTCCCTGAAAATTTATAACCTATTAAAACTTTTCTTCCAACGAGTTAGATTTTTCCTTGTCTCTCATCCTTTATCCCGTTAGGCACTCCCTTCCCTTTACTTCTCTTCGGCCAGTGACCGCTGGTTCGGAGAGGTTCGGGGTGGGGCTTTTAGGACTACTCAAACCCGTCGACTCTGTATCCGTAGTTGCGGTAGCCGCCGCCGTTCACGTGGACGTGATTATCGGAGAAGTCCAGGTTGTATGCGCCGTCGCTGGACCACGGGCGAACACTAGACGACCAATAGCTGCCGTAGTTGCCAACGTCATACAGCTGACCAAAGAAGTAGGAACCCAAGGCGGGCAGGTAAAAATAATTACCTGCGTCGGCAGCAGAAGGAAGAGTCTGAGATACGGACCAGCTTTGGTCTTTGTTTACTGTACGCCAATCACTGCCGTCTTCAGCCATGTTGGCGTTGAATCCGCTTATCTGTGACTTCTTCTTAAACCACATGCCGCCTTTATATAAATGACCCATGGTTGTCCATAATTCATCTCTATCCCAACGAGGATCGCCTTTGGCTGCATACCACGTCATCTCATTCACGTTGGGAAGACCTACGCAACTTTGAGTTGCATTGAAAGCATTGTAAGGTGCACTGAAACCCTCGTGGTAGTAACGATGGTTTGGGTCAGTGCTGTTCTGAGCGTGGTTTGAAGAACTGTTACCGTTAAGTGTTGGCTGGCCTGTACCTGCTGGCAAGTTCTTTGTCCATTCGTAACCGTACCAATATTGATTCTGTGCGTCCCACATGTAATAATGGTCGCCATCGTAATCCTTTACGTCTAGCTGTGCAGTCATATCGTAGTAGGTGTTAGGAGCATACGTTTTTGGGGATAGAGTTTTTGTTATAGTTCCCTCTACGTTTGTTGCCTTGTCCTTTACCCAATAACGTACCCTTAAAATATGAGCACCTGGCTTAATCACCATGTAAGCTCCGTTTGTAGTTCTGCTAGCTGCATTGTTAGTCAAAGGAAAACCGCTGTTGTAGCTGCTGCCACTTGTTGGGTCTTTTGTCACTAAGATTATCTTTTTGCCGTTTGTTACTGCAGAAGCGTCTAAAGCACCTGTTGTTGGGTTGACAGTGTAGGTCTCCGCTATATCCTTGTCGGAGGTTACCTCTACCTTTGTTAAGTAACAGTTCTGTAGAATTGTGTTACTTGTGTAAGGCTGAAAGACAAGGTAAGCTGGCTGATGCTCTAATTCAAACTTAAACTGTTGCTTGCCTGACACCTTTGTTGCAGTTGCGGTACCATAGTCGCCAGCGGTGCCGAAGTGCTCGGTATTGTCTGGGGCTGTCTGACTTTGGGCGGTTGAGATACTTACAGAGTTGCCGCTGCTGTTCTTGCCCAAGTAATAAACCTTATAACTACTACTTGCAGTAAACTTACCTGGCACCATATACTTAAAAGATGCAACCTTTTGGGTTGGAGCGTTCGTGCTCTTCTGCAATACGCCGTCGTCGTCCTTTACGTAGATATAATCGTCTTTCTCCCAATAGAAGTCTCCACTGTTGTAATCCATTGATGTGCGGGTCTTTGTCTCGTCACCTGCAACAAAGGTAGTGAGATTCTTGTCGTTATCCTCATTGGAGTTCGTTGGGTTCTGGGCTACATCCTCGTTAGCGCAGGATGCAAATGCCAAGCCTATGCCAAACACGACTGCCAAAGACTTTAGTCGTGTGATGAATGAATTCTGTTTCATTGTTTTCTTCATTGTTACTTTGTTCTGTTTGTTAATAACTCTCTGTTACTCTTCCCATGATGGGTTCTGGTTCTCTTCGTCCTTGTCTTCATCCCATGGCATCGAAGCCTTTGCACTTGAAATGGTACCGCCATGATGCGCTGGTCTGTGCTGACTTGGGAAAGACGTGTCCATGAGATAACTCGTTTCGCTTACGCTGACTATCTGGCACACTGGTGAAAGATAGTTCCTTTTTTCTTGTTTCTCCATTTTTGTTTTGAGTTTAATGGTTCATAAAATTAGTCTAATGAATTAATGAAATCTAATGAATTAATGATTTGTGAATATTTGTAAGTCGCTTTTTTTCTTATCTTGCTATTGCTTGCGCTCCTCCTTTTTCTTTCTTGTCTTGTATCTAAACGTTTCTTATTTTGCCTTTTAGCCTGCTCGCAAACAGGCACAAAAAAGCAAACAAAGGAAACTCCGTGAAGTCCTTTGTTTATAACGGTTACACCACGCTTCGCGCGCGCGTAGGATGGAAGAAAAGATGTATGATTAAACGCTAGTAGCGCCTGTGTGTGTGTGTGTGTGTGTGTGTTAGCAAAATATCTGAAACTACCAAATATAAAGCACTAAAAAAGGCAAAGAAATCAAAGTTTCTTTGCTGTGCTAGATTGGTCTGATATGTCATTGCTAGTTTATTCACGGTTGCAAAGGTAAGACATCTTTTTAGAATGGGCAAGGAAATCTTAAAGAAATATATAAATTAGACAGAATAAGCGAGAAAAGACAGGATAACAGATTAACTTTCTTTTTTACCTTTAACTCAAATCGGTTTATTAGGGTCTGAACAAAGTTTGTTTGGGTTGTTCAAGGATTGACATTATAATATATAATTGAGAATAATAAGCATTATTGTTTACTGAATTGATTGGAGATTTACTAAGAATGATAGCTGCTGTGATTTTAGTTTAAGGATATCCCAATGCCATAAAAAAGGAAAAAGCAGCTATAGTTTGCGAATTATTTAGTAAATTTGCATCCTATAAGAATATATTCGATTTAATTATAAATATGAACGTTTTAGAATTATCTGAGCAGGAGATTGGTCGCCGCCAAAGCCTGCAGGAATTGCGTGAGATGGGGATTGATCCCTATCCAGCAGCAGAGTTTCCAACGAATGCTTACTCTACTGATATTAAAGAGCAGTTCAAGGAGGACGAACAGCGTGAGGTTGTAATCGCTGGTCGTATGATGGGACGCCGTGTCATGGGCAAGGCTTCCTTCGCAGAGTTACAGGATAGCAAGGGTAGAATCCAGGTTTATATCACTCGTGACGATATCTGTCCGGGTGAGGATAAAGAATTATATAACAAGGTCTTCAAGAAGTTGCTCGATATTGGTGACTTTATTGGAGTGAAGGGTGAAGTGTTCAAGACACAGATGGGAGAAATCTCTGTTCATGCGAAGGAGATTACTCTTTTGTCAAAGAGTTTGAAGCCACTGCCTGTTGTTAAGTATAAGGACGGTGAGGCATACGATAAGTTTGAAGACCCAGAGCAGCGTTATCGTCAGCGTTATGTTGACCTCGTTGTGAATGAGGGTGTGAAAGATACCTTCTTGAAGCGTGCTATCGTATTGCGTACCATGCGTAAGTTCTTCGATGAGGCTGGTTATACAGAGGTAGAAACTCCTACCTTGCAGAGTATTGCTGGTGGTGCAAGTGCGCGCCCATTCATCACTCACTTCAATGCCCTCAACGTCGATATGTACATGCGTATCGCAACAGAACTTTATTTGAAGCGTCTGATTGTTGGTGGTTTCGAGGGTGTATATGAAATCGGTAAGAACTTCCGTAACGAGGGTATGGACCGTTTCCACAATCCAGAGTTTACTTGTATGGAACTTTATGTACAATACAAGGACTACAACTGGATGATGTCTTTCACTGAGAAACTTCTTGAGAAGATTTGTATAGAGGTAAATGGTAAGCCAGAGGTACAGGTTGGTGACAAGGTTATCAGCTTCAAGGCACCATTCCGTCGTCTACCTATCCTTGATGCAATCAAGGAGAAGACAGGTTTCGATCTCTATGGTAAGACAGAGGAGGAAATCCGTAATATTGCTGTTAACGAGTTGAAACTCGAAGAAATTGATGAGAGTTTCGGTAAGGGTAAGCTCATAGATGAAATCTTTGGTGAGTTCTGTGAGGGTACATATATCCAACCAACCTTCATCACTGACTATCCTGTTGAGATGTCACCACTGACCAAGATGCATCGTTCTAAGCCAGGACTGACAGAGCGTTTTGAGTTGATGGTAAATGGAAAGGAGCTGGCTAATGCTTATTCAGAGCTGAATGACCCAATTGATCAGGAAGAACGTTTCATCGAACAGATGCGTTTGGCTGACAAGGGTGATGATGAGGCGATGATTATCGATCAGGACTTCCTCCGCTCTTTGCAGTATGGTATGCCTCCAACTTCTGGTATTGGTATCGGTATCGACCGTTTGGTAATGCTGATGACCGGTAAGGAATACATCCAGGAAGTATTGCTCTTCCCACAGATGAAGCCAGAACCAAAGATTCCACAGTCTTCTGTTAAGGAATGGGCTGAGCTTGGTGTTGCTGAAGAGTGGGTATATGTTTTGCGCAAGGCAGGCTTCAACCTCATCTCTGACATTAAAGAGGAGAAGGCACAGGGCTTGCAGCAGAAGCTCGGAGATATCAACAAGAAGTACAAACTCGGTTATGAGAAGCCTTCTGTTGAGGCTATTCAGCAGTGGATTGACGGAGCTAACGAAAAGTAAAAAGTAAATGAGAAAGAAGTAAAAGGGCATAAAGTAGGATGAATAACTAAAAGAGAAGTATAACTATAGCAATGGTATTAGGTCATAATACAATACTGATATCTTCCACGTTCTCTACTTTTTCCCTTTTTACTCTTATTCTTAACGTCTATGTTCGACATCGGTAAAATAGCAATCATAGGAAGCGGTAGCTGGGCAACGGCTATCGCTAAGATTGTTGTGGAGCATACGCATCATATTGGTTGGTACTTCCGACGTGACGATAAGATAGAAGAATTTAAGCGGAGAGGACACAACCCTTCTTACCTCACAAGTGTGAAATTTAACATGAATGAGGTGATGCTCTCTTCGGATATCAATAAGATAGTGCAGGAGTATGACACCTTGGTGTTTGTTACTCCTTCTCCTTATCTGAAAGCTTTACTGAAGAAACTGAAGACAAAGCTCAATACAAAGCTAATCTTAACGGCTATCAAGGGTATTGTTCCTGATGAGAACCTTGTTTGTTCAGAGTATTTCCATGAGGCATACGGTGTTCCATACAATAATCTTGCTGTTATTGGTGGACCGTCTCATGCGGAGGAAGTGGCGATGGAACGACTCACCTATCTTACTGTTGGCTGTTCTGATCTTGAGAAGGCACGTGCCTTCACGGAGGTGTTAGCATCAAACTATGTCAAGACTAAGACCTCTCCCGACGTCCTCGGTATAGAGTATGCATCTGTCTTGAAGAACGTTTATGCTATTTCTGCTGGTATTTGTTCTGGCTTGAAGTATGGTGATAACTTCCAAGCAGTGTTGATGTCGAATGCAATGCAGGAGATGGAACGCTTCCTTAATACTATTAATCCAATTCAACGGTCCATCATTGACAGTGTATACCTTGGTGACCAGTTGGTGACGGGATATAGTAAATTCTCGCGTAACCATACCTTTGGAACAATGATTGGAAAGGGATACAGCGTCAAGTCGGCACAGATTGAGATGGAAATGATAGCTGAAGGATATTTTGGTACGAAGTGTATGAAGGAGATTAATCGTCGTCTGCACGTCAATATGCCAATTCTCGATGCAGTTTATAACATTCTCTATGAACGTATCAGTCCACAAATAGAAATTAAATTATTAACAGATTCATTTAGATAAACACAAATGGAAAGTATTAAGTTAGACATCACGAAAGCCGCCCAGTTCTTGAATCCGGGCGCAGTAGAGGCTTATGCTCCTCACGTAGCTGCAGCTCAGGACGCTTTGGAGAAAGCTACTTGTCCTGGTAATGACTTCCTTGGATGGTTGCATTTGCCATCAAGCATTACTCCAGCGTTCCTTAATGAGATTCAGGTGGTTGCCAATACACTCCGTGAGAAGTGTGAGGTGGTTGTCGTTGCAGGTATCGGTGGTTCTTACCTCGGTGCTCGCGCTGTCATCGAAGCTTTGGGTAACAGCTTCGCTTGGCTTGTAAATGACAAGAAGAATCCAACGATTCTCTTTGCAGGTAACAACATCGGTGAGGACTATCTCGCTGAGTTGACAGACTACTTGAAGGATAAGAAGTTTGGTGTTATCAATATTTCTAAGTCTGGTACAACAACAGAGACAGCACTTGCATTCCGTCTTTTGAAGAAGCAGTGTGAGGATCAGTTGGGCAAGGAAGCTGCAAAGGATGTGATTGTTGCTATCACAGATGAGCATAAGGGTGCTGCACGTGCTGCTGCAACTAAGGAAGGTTACAAGACATTTATCATTCCTGACAATGTTGGTGGTCGTTTCTCTGTGCTTACTCCAGTAGGTTTGTTGCCAATCGCAGTCGCAGGTTTCGACGTACAGAAGCTTGTTGAAGGTGCACAGGTAATGGAGAAAGAGACATCTGCTGACGTTCCTTTCGCAAATAATATTGCTGCTCGTTATGCTGCTGTTCGTCAGGGTCTCTACTCACAGGCAGGTAAGAAGATTGAGATTGTTGCTAACTTCCAGCCAAAGCTCCACTTCTTTGCTGAGTGGTGGAAGCAGCTCTACGGAGAGAGCGAGGGTAAGGACCGTAAGGGTATCTTCCCAGCTGCTTGTGACTTCACAACCGATCTTCACTCAATGGGTCAGTGGATTCAAGAAGGTGAGCGTTCTATTTTCGAGACTGTTATCTCTATTGAGGAGCCTAATGCAAAGGTACTCTTCCCACACGATGAGGAGAATCTCGATGGCTTGAACTTCCTCGCTGGTAAGCGTGTTGATGAGGTAAACAAGATGGCAGAGCTCGGTACACGTTTGGCTCACGTTGATGGTGGTGTTCCTAACATCCGTGTCAGCGTTCCTACATTGAACGAGTACTACCTCGGTCAGCTCATCTACTTCTTCGAGAAGGCTTGCGGTATCAGCGGTCTTATTCAGGAAGTGAATCCTTTTAATCAGCCAGGTGTTGAGGCTTATAAGAAGAATATGTTTGCTCTTCTCAATAAGCCAGATTACGAGGCTGAGAGCAAGGCTATACAGGAAAGACTGACAAAGGAATAAGAACCTCCCCCAACCCCTCCAAAGGAGGGGAGGGAAGCCCCACCCAACCCCCTCGAAAGGGCTACTCTTTATACACATCTCTGTTTAACAAAAAATCTTTTAATAAAAGAGTGCGATATAAACAGAATTTAAGAGATTTAATTACTAAAAATCAATGATTTTAGTATTATACAATATAATTCTTATCACAAATTTTAAGTTAATTGAGATGTGTATAAAGAGTAGCTCGAAAGGGGAGGAGTACTTAGCTGAATTTAGTTAAAGGTGGTGTGGGTAGGTTTCAAGGGGGGAATACTATTTTATAATATTCTTAATGTATCCTCAAGTTCTTCACATAGCTGAGGGACTTGAGGATAATAATATATAATAAGGTGAAGAAAATAGCTATGTCGTCTCAATCTCAGCAAAACATTTCCTTTCTCGGAGGGACTTCTTTGAGAGTTCCTCAAGTCGTTCTCTTTGATATGGACGGTGTTCTTTATGATTCAATGCCCAATCATGGTGTTGCGTGGCAGCGTGCTATGAAGGAATTCGGTATTCATTTTACGCTCGAAGATTCATATGCAACAGAAGGAGCGCGTGGTGTTGATACTATTCGTAAGTATGCTAAGGCGCAACTCGGTAAGGAGCTAAGTGAGGAGGAAGCACAGCGGATGTATGATGTGAAGGCGCGTTACTTCCATGAAATGCCAGAAGCAAAAGTGTTTGATGGTGTAATCGACCTTATGCAAAAGATTAAGGCGAGTGGATTAAAGATTGGTATTGTGACAGGAAGTGCACAGCTCCCATTGATAGAGCGTGTCACTCGTGATTTTGGCGACTTCGTTTCTGCAGACCAGATAACGACAGCTTACGATGTGGAACGTGGTAAACCTAATCCTGATCCTTATCTGATGGGATTGCAAAAGGCTGGTAATTATCTACCAACAGAGGGTATTGTTGTTGAAAATGCACCACTTGGTGTTCATGCAGGTGCGGCGGCAGGTTGTTATACGGTGGCAATCAATAGCGGACCATTGCCCGATGCTACTCTTCTTGATGAAGGAGCCAACATCCTCTTTCCAACTATCCGTGAGTTCGCCGACAACTGGGAACTTCTTTTGTCTCTTTTTCCCAATTATTAAGCCTCCACTTCTCCTTTTTCTATATCGCTACAAAGCATGGCAAACAGAACATTATACCTTCCTCCTCATTTCGATGAGAGGTTGAGGTTGAGGCTTTTTCTTTTGTTTTTGTTTGGCTAGTTAATTTATTCTTCTTACCTTTGCGCCCGTGAAACAATTAGCAGTGACATATCAGATGAATCTAGCACAGCAAAGAAACTTTGAATTCTTTGCCTTTTTTAGTGCTTTATATTTGGTAGTTTCAGATATTTTGCTAACACACACACACACAGGCGCACCTAGCGTTTAATCATACTTTTTTTCTTCCATCCTACGCGCGCGCGAAACGTGGCGTAACCCTTGTAAACAAAGGACTTCTAGGAGTTTCCTTTGTTCGCTTTTTTGTGTCCGTTTGCGAGCTATCTAAAAAGCAAAATAAGGACGTTTTAAGCACTGGTTTTACTGCAAAAGATAATTATAATTCTCTGATAATAGTTTGTTTTCCCTCGTTGATTTCTCGGGCAGGCAGCGGTAATGCGCTGTCTGCCTGTAGAGAGGGAGAGGGTAGGCAATCAGAAAGGATAAATAATGAGTTCGTCAGGATGTATATATAAAAGGTGAGTAACAAAGCCACACATAGAGAGTAAATAACAACTATTTTAATCAAATCAAAAAGATGATAAAAACAAAAGAAAGAAAAGTCTATCATGCGCCACAGTGCCAGATAGCACACATGAGTGAAGAAACTAGTCTTATGGCTACCTCTTTCCCTAGCCAGCACAACCCAGGACATCACGCTTCTGGTCCCTCAAGTGCTAAAGCTGCAACAGAGTGGGAAGACATAGAGGAAAGTAGCAAGGGAACTTCTACTTCATGGGAAGACTAAGCAAGAGAGTTATTAACCAAGTAAAGAAAACAGAATCAAAAAAAGAAAAGACAGACAATGAAAAAGAAATTATTTAAGACACACCTGCTTTCGTTCGCAGCTTTCTGCGGACTTGCGTTGGCATTCTCATCGTGTGCCAATGAAGACGTAGCGCAGAGCACAACGGGCACAGACAAGGAGAATGACAAGAACCTCACAACGTTTGTTGCAGGGGACGAGGCAAAAACTCGTACAACGATGGATTACAATACTGGTAATTTCTATTGGGAGGCTGGCGACAAGATCTATGTAAAGGATGATGACGGTACATGGCAGGTTAGCAACAATGCGCCAACAGGTAAGGTTGCTTTTTTCAAGTTTAAGGTGCCAGGCAAGTTCAAGAACCATACAACCTATAAGGTTTACTACCCTGGTAAGAACGGTAGCAACGATCAAGTAACCATTTCTGCAGCACAGACACAAGCAACGCCAAACACAACCGATCATTTTGGAGAATCTGGTGATTGCGGAACAGCTAATGCATCGAAGCAGTCAAACGGTTCGTTTGCTTTTGCACTTGATCATCAAGCAGCTATCCTTGTCTTTCAACCATATACAAGTAATACGATTTTAAAAGACTGCTACCTGACCAAGGTTGAAGTAACCTCTGACAACGATATTACTCACACCTATACATTTGACCCAACTACCGGTGAGTTGACAGGTACGGGCAGTGGCAAGCAGATTATTCTTACCACCAAGGGGAGCGGTGCTTACGTTAATGGCTTCCCATTAACAAATACCTCTGCTAGTGTAGCAACCAACGGTGCCTACATGGTTATTAAACCAGGCACACATGTTCTCAGAGTACGCTATTGGATAAAAGATGTAGTCACGAATGTTGAGGGAACAATTACGAAGATTTTGAGTTCTTACAATTACGCAAAGAATACGTACTATGACATGACAGCAAACCTCAACGTAAAGGATTACGATGGCGACCATTATTATCAGTGGGATGCGCAGAAACAATATTGGGACGGTTATGAATGGACAAAGAATCTTGCAAACGGTCAGCCAACTCTCAACGGCAACAGTTCATCAAACTATGCCCAGAACAACAGCGATCCACGTTGGTATAACGAGGGTAACGGTCCATTACAAGCTACCCAGACATGTGCCACTCTTCCTAACGCAAACGAGATGTCTTGGTACGCAATGTATGGTGATCCCCGTTGGGATGCAGATGAACTATGGACTACTATGGGTCACTTATACAAAGGTGGTATGTGGTTTAAGAAAAAGTCTGTGTTGATAGCCGAACATCATTATGACACAGAGAAATCTGCAGATAATACAACTGACTCACGTACAACGTTAAAAAGCTACTATAATAACAGTAGTAGTATCTATAATTCAGGTCTCCCCTCTGTTGTCGAAGCAAATAATTATTTCTACCTGCCCGCCTTGGGGCACTACCACTTTGGTCAACTGGGAGGCGTTGGCGTTGAAGGCAACTATTGGTCATCTAGTACTCATTCATGGCAAAACTACAGCGCGTGCATCCTGACTTTCGGCAGTGCTAACGTCTACGTAGACTACTACGATCGTTACAACGGATTTAGGAACGATCCTTTGTTTGAGTAGCCCTAAGGGCCTCATCTCCAGCCCTCTCCTACAGAGAGGGAGTGCCTAACGGACAAGGGATTTTGTCGTCACATTCACCGTATTTAATAGAGTGTTCTACGATTAAAAAAAAAGGAGAATGGGGTGCGTAAAAAATCTAACGGGTTACAAGAAAATTTCTAACGTGTTAGAAATGTACGGGGAACGGGTTAGCGAGAAATTTCTAACGTGTTAGAAATTTTCTTCCGACCCGTTAGAAATTTTGCTCTGACCTAATATGATACGCATTCCATCGCTGCACTCACCGTATCTGCGCGCTGGCGGATGCGTATCTAGCTACTCGTAGATACGCATTGCGCAGCTGCTAGATACGTATCTAACGGCAACGCGCACCGTATCTGTCAGCACGTAGATACGTATTCGGCAGTAAGGCAATATGCATCTGGTAGGAGGGGGATGCTGAAAGAGTGAAAAATGAAGCGGTGATAGGAGGAAAATAAATTAAGAAAATAGAATGGGGGCAGCATGAAGATGCATGAGGAAAGCTGCAGAGGTGTGCTGCCCTATACTATGATAAACAACAATAGTATTAATAATTTAAAAACCAAAACATCATGAAAATTCGTTTAGTACCAAAGAAAAATCCGCAGCAGCGGGAGGAAGTGAAGTTTTATGCTAATCCTGTAAACGTGGGGCGTAAAACGTTGGATGATATTGCTCGTGACATTTCGGGTCGCTCATCGCTGACACGTGGTGACGCCTCAAACGTGCTCTATAACTTCATTGATTGTTTGCCCCATTATCTCCGTGATGGTTTTAGTATTCAGTTGGGCGAGTTCGGTACGATGCGTTTAACCTTATCCAGTGAGGGAGCGTAGAATGAGAAAGCCTTTAAAACCGAAACGATCAAACCTCGAGTAACGTTTACGCCAAGCGTGGAGTTGAAAGCAGCCTTGCGCGATAACTCGTATGAGACACCGAAAAAGAAAAAGGAAGAAAAAGAGGAGAAGGAAAACAAAGAAGGGGGAAGTGGACCAGTGGCAGGATAAGACCTCTCCAAACTTCCTCTAGAAAGAGGAATGTGCCTAGCGGTATGTGGTTCGTAAGAGTCTTATTTGCTCGATTTGAAATGATTTATTAATGTCTGCCGTTAGGCACTCCTTATTAGTCAGACCGTATCCGAGAAATTATTTAAATCGTTTCAAAATAAACGAATCATACGTAGATATAGGGACAAAAGCTCCTATTGTCTTTTGCGTATTCATTTGTTGCCTCTTTAGGAACTTTGTGTCGCTTTGGAGCTCTGTTAGGTTTGTTTGTTCTGTGATTAAAATGTTTTAGCGAAGAATGACAAATTATGTTACTAAACGAAATGTTCCTATGTTATTCTGTCTTCAAAGTATGTCTTGTCTGTCAGAAAGGTGTTTATAGCTTGTTAAATAGCTTTTCTAGGAATCTTTAGAAAGCCTCACGATATTTATTTTCTTCCTTATCTTCGAGCATTGAAAGATAACTGTTATATCGGCTTTCTGCAATATAATGTTCTTCGATAGCCTTTCTTACTGCGCAGCCGGGCTCATGTGTGTGCGTACAGTTTGAGAATCGACAATCTTTTGAGAACTTGAAGATTTCACGGAAGTAGCTTGTCAACTCTTCACGTTCTATATTAAAGGTTCCGAATCCCTTGATACCCGGTGTGTCAATAAGATATCCACCCATTGGCAACTCCAGCATCTCGCTGAATGTAGTAGTGTGCATACCCGTGTTATGTACATCGGAAATCTCTGCCGTACGGAGGTTGACATGGGGTAGGAGAGCATTGATAATCGTTGACTTTCCTACGCCACTATTACCGCTCAAAAGTGTTACCTTTTCAGCTAATAATGGTTTTAGTTTCTCCACACTGAATTCATTATTAGCTTCGGCACTCGCTTGTATCTCTACGCACTGATAACCGATGGTCTCATAGAGATTCATTACTGCATGCTGGTAACGTAGTTCATCTTCATCAAGCAGGTCGTGTTTATTAAAGACGAGTGTTACTGGAATGCGGTAAGCTTCAGCACTGGCGAGGAAGCGGTCGATGAATGTGGTGGAAGTTTCGGGATAGTTTGTTGTGACAATCAAGAACGCTTGGTCGATATTAGCAGCAATGATATGGCTCTGCTTAGAGAGGTTAGGTGACTTTCGGATAATATAATTCCTACGGTCTTCTATCTCAGTGATGAAAGCCGTTCCCTCCTGATTAGGCGTGATGATAACATGGTCACCAACAGCCACAGGATTGGTAGAGCGAATCCCCTTCAAACGGAAATTGCCCTTAATCTTGCTATCTATCGTCTTGCCTTCCTCGGTCTTTACCGTGTACCAACTACCTGTGTTCTTTATTACTAAGCCGCGCATAAAAATAAGGAAGCCTCCCCCAACCCCTCCGAAAGGAGGGGAGTGCCTAACGGAAGCCAGTTAGAATAATATTTTATCGCTTACAAACAGTCTATTATAACCGCTTGTATGTTTTTGTTTGAGTAAGGTATTGATAATATATCAGAAGCACTTGCCTATTACATCCCCTCCTTTCGGAGGGGCTTGGGGAGGTTTTTTAAACGGTCATAATCTCTTTCTGCTTATCCTCTAACAGTGTTTCAACCTGCTTGATAAACTTGTCATGAATCTTCTGCAAGCTGTCTTCAGCATCCTTCTCATTATCTTCTGAAAGACCATCCTTGATAGCTTTCTTCAGTTTTTCCTTGATGTCAGAACGCACATTGCGAATCTCAACCTTTGTGCGCTCACCAATCTTGTTACACTGCTTTACCAAGTCACGACGACGCTCCTCTGTTGGCTGAGGCAAGTTCAGACGAATCAATTCACCATTGTTCTCTGGTGTGATACCAACATCTGAGTCCATGATAGCCTTTTCAATATCTTTGATAGCCTTTTTATCCCATGGCTTGATAGCAATGGTACGTGCGTCAGGCACCATGACTGAGGCAACCTGATTCAAAGGAACCTTTGAACCGTAAGATTCTACTCGTACACCATCGAGGATGGCTACGTTTGCACGGCCAGCACGGATGCGCTGCAACTCATCACCGAGATACATCGTTGCCATTTCCATGCGCTCGCTGGCATCATTTAATGTCTGCTTAACGTCTAACATATATTCGTAATATTAAATTTCTACTTTACAAAAATAGGTATTAATTCGGATATGCACAAGATTTTACTTTACTTTTTTGTCAAAACAAGGTTTTCTATCCTTTCTATTGGAAGAGGTCTTGTGTTTCTGCCATTAGTAGTTCGATGATACGTTCCAAACCTTCTTTATCGTCTTCGTTGAAGTCGTTGAGCTGGGTACTATCAATGTCGAGTACACCACGGAAAGTATGTGAGTCATCATACATCGGAACAACAATCTCACTGCGTGAAAGACTACTACAAGCAATGTGTCCAGGGAATTTCTCTACATCGGGAACAATAAGGGTGCGTTCTTCTTTCCATGCCTTCCCACAGACACCCTTGCCGAATGGGATGACGTAACAGGCTACTGACCCCTGAAAAGGACCTAATCTCAACATATTTCCATTCTCTTGGAGATAAAAGCCCACCCAAAAGAAACGCTCTGGAAAGGTGTCATGCAATGCTGCTGACACATTTGCTAAGATACCTACAAGGTTTGTTTCATCCTTAATAAGTCCGGCAATCTGTAGTATGAGTTGGTTATATTGTTCTTTTCTTGTCATTAGGAGTTATATTTCTTCCTATTTATTGTCCAATAATCTTCAATTGTTCCTCAACCATGTTTGTTAGTTCAACAAACTGAGCGATAGATAGTTGCTCTGGACGTTTGGTCATAATGTCTTGCTCATAGAAACCATCAGTAGGTTTAACCGCATTGAATATCTGTCGTAAGCTCACCCGTAACATCTTACGACGCTGGTTGAACACAGTCTTCACCACACGTTTAAAGAGTAGCTGATCACAGCCAATGTCCGTCACTTCGTTGCGTGTCATACGGATAACGGCACTCTTAACCTTTGGAGGAGGATTGAAGACATTCTCATCTACGGTAAAGAGATATTCCACATTATACCATGCTTGCATCAAGACGGATAAGATACCATACGTCTTTGAGCCAGGTCCAGCAGCCATACGCTGTGCGACCTCACGTTGTATCATACCCGTACAGCAAGGGATAAGGTCTTTATACTCAAGCATCTTAAAGAAAATTTGAGACGAGATGTCGTAAGGATAGTTGCCTGTCAACACAAACTGTCTACCATCAAAGACTTCATTTAAATCCATGCGGAGGAAGTCTTGTCCAAGAATATTCTCACGTAACTTAGGGAATTTCTCGTAGAGGAAAGCAACACTTTCCGAGTCTATCTCTACAGCTTTCACTTCACGTGGCTTCTCAACAAGATATTGAGTAAGGACACCCATACCTGGTCCAATCTCTAATACAGGGATATCTGGACAGGCATCAACGGTGTCAGCAATCTGACGAGCTATGCTTAAGTCAGTAAGGAAGTGCTGACCCAAATTCTTCTTTGGCTTGACTAATTTCATAATTTTTCTTTATTTGCCTACAAAGATACTCATTTTATTTTGCATTAAAAAACATTTTAATTATCTTTGCTCCATTATATGAGGACGAAGAAACTGTTCAACAATACTGTGAAGATTGCATTGCCGTTACTACTTGGAAGTGCAATCCTTTATTGGATGTATAGGGGATTCGACTTCTCCAGTATCAAACATGTACTGCTACATGAGATGAACTGGACCTGGATGATTCTCTCACTCCCTTTCGGCATACTGGCGCAGGCTTTTCGTGGGTGGAGATGGAAGCAGAGTCTTGAACCTATCGGTGAGCATCCACGCGCATCGGTCTGTGTTAACTCTATCTTTCTTTCTTATGCTGTCAGTCTGCTTATTCCCCGCATTGGTGAGTTTGCTCGTTGTGGAGTGTTGAATAGATATGATAAGATTGCCTTCCCAAAAGCTATTGGTACAGTAGTGACTGAGCGTGCAGTAGATACGCTTATTGTATTATTCATCAGTGCCACAGCCTTTTTGATGCAGATAAGAGTTTTCACGAACTTCTTTTCAAGGACAGGTACACGTATTGATGATATCTTCGGTATGTTCTCACCAACGGGCTGGCTGGTAACGGCTATCTGTGGTGTTGCATCAATTATCCTCTTCTATTATGTGCTACGTCACCTATCTTTCTACAAGAAAGTGAAGGAGATGTTAGGTGGTATATGGCAGGGAATAAGTTCTTTGCGTAAAGTAAAGAATATACCTTTGTTTATCTTCTACAGTCTGGCGATATGGGGAAGTTACTTCCTTCATTATTACTTGACATTCTTTTGCTTTGATGCAACAGCAAACCTCGGTCTTTCTTGTGCACTTGTAAGCTTTGTCGTTGGCTCAATAGCTGTTATTGTACCAACGCCTAATGGAGCAGGACCTTGGCATTTTGCAGTCAAAACAATGCTGATACTTTATGGGGTGGCAGACAATCAAGCACTCTATTTTGTACTGATTGTACATACCATTCAAACCTTGCTGGTTATTCTCTTAGGTGTTTACGCATGGATGACACTGAGCTTTACGAAGACACCAGTGGCATTGGGTGGTCCAGCTGAACTTACCCGCCCTGCAAAGTAATTGTAGAAGAAGATAGTTTTGAACGAATGAATAAACAATGATAATAACCTTTTAAAATCAACATTATGAGTGAAATAAGAAATCTTAAGCCAGAAGGCCTTTGGAGAAATTTCGATGATCTGACACAGGTTCCACGTCCTTCTGGATTGCCAGAGAAAGTACAGAAGTTCTTGTTAGACTTTGCTGCAAGAGTAGGTGTTGAATCATATATCGATGCTGGTGGCAATGTTGTAATGCGTAAGCCTGCTACACCGGGATATGAAAACCGTAAGACAGTTCTGTTGCAGGCGCATATGGACATGGTTTCACAGAAGGCTCCAGATAGTAATCATAACTTTGAAACAGACCCAATCGTGACACATATCGTGGATGGATGGGTATATGCAAACAACACTACACTTGGTGCTGACGATGGTATCGGTGTTGCTGCTATCATGGCTGTCATGGAAGATAAGACCTTGAAGCATGGTGTCGTAGAGGCATTGATTACTCGTGATGAGGAAACGGGTATGTATGGTGTCAACGAAATGCCAAGTGGTGAGTTGCACAGTGATATCCTTATGAACCTTGACTCTGAGACATGGGGTAAGTTTGTTATTGGTTCTGCAGGTGGTGTTGACATTACTTCAACCGTAGCGTATAAGGAAGTAGCAAATGATCAAGAAGCTGCTGTCAAGGTAACTTTGAAGGGTTTCCGTGGTGGTCACTCTGGTCTGGAAATCAATGAGGGCCGTGCCAATGCGAATAAGGAAATGGTTCGCTTTGTACGCAATGCAGTTAACGAACTTGGTGTACGTTTAGCTTCTTGGGAAGGTGGTAATATGCGCAATGCTATTCCATTCAAGGCTGAAGTTGTTTTGGCATTGCCACAGAGCAAAGTTGCAGCTTTGAAGGATATGGTTGCTCGTCAGAAGGCACTCGTAGAAGACGAATTCAAGGGTATTGAACCTAATGTAGAGTTCTTTGTAGAGGATGTAGAGAAGCCTGAAAACATTGTTCCTGCAGATGTTCAGGAGAAGTTAATCAATGCTATCTATGCCTGTCATAATGGCGTATTGCGTATGATTCCATCTTATCCTGACGTTGTTGAGACTTCGTCAAACCTTGCAATTATACATATTGAGCCAACTAAGGCAACGATTATGATTCTTGCTCGTTCAAGCCGTGAGGACATGAGAGACTATATCTCTGCTCAGTTGGAAAGCTGCTTTAATATGGCTGGCATGAAGACAGTCTTCAGTGGTCAATATGGTGGTTGGGATCCAAACCCAGAGAGTGAAATCCTTAACCTCTTGAAGAAGGTTTATAAGGAGCAGAACGGTGTAGAGGGTATTGTGCAGGTAGACCACGCTGGTCTTGAATGTTCAGTCATCCTCGGCAAGTATCCAGGTATGGATGTTGTTAGTCTTGGTCCAACTCTCCGCAGTCCACATACAGCAAAAGAGCGTCTTGAGATAGCAACTGTTGAGCCATTCTGGAAGCTTCTCGTTCAGACTTTAGAGGAGATTCCTGTCAAGTAGAACCGATGAGGCTGTGACAAACAGCTGAATAGAGGATAAATAAAAGAATAGATAATAGAACTGTTTTCCGTCTTTTTATATGAAGCTGGGAAGCAGTTCTTTTTTTATCTATATTATTTAAGGTACAAACTTGCAATGTTAAACTTTTTTATTTATTTTTGTGGGCAAATCTATGAATCAGATTTGTTGTTAATTATAAAAAGAAATACGATGAAAAAGAATAGAAATACAAAGTCATTTAAAGCTTTGTTACTTATCGCTTTGGGTATGGGTATTCTGTCTGCTTGTTGTGCACCAGGAGTTCGGAAAGCTCCTACCGCTGCTCAGGTTGAGGATACGTCTGCTGTTCGCGAGGATAAAACAATGAAGACAGAAGATTACGCTAACGAGAGTGTGATGATGGATACAGTCTATGGAGACTGGCATGTTCGGGTTGACACTGTTGATAGTAAGACTAAGGTGAAGAATTCTGATGAGTTTGTAAAGAAGGTGGTCGTGACGATTTCAAAGGGTGGTAAAGTCTTGTTTGATAAAAAAGTCTTTACACGAGAAGACTTTTGTAAAGGTGCGAACGAGGAATTTCAGGTTTATGCTGTTTTTCCCGACATAACTAACACTTCTGTTTATTTGCCAGTTTCTATCTGTTATCCAGAAACGGATGATGGTTTTACCGTCTGGTTGGCGTTGTCTAAAGATGGAAGTAGTAAGGTTTATCCTGTTCCTCTGGCATTGGACGAGTCAGACATGGTAACATCTTTTTATGTAAAGTACATTCATGAGTTGCAGCAGAAGCCAGTGGATAAGGCTTCACTATTGAAACTTGCCCGTGATTATGGCTCTCCTAAGTTTATGGAACAGCTGACAAAGGAAGGGGTGGATGTTGTCTTACCCGCAAAGGTGCTTGCTCGAAAGGATATGAAAGTAGTTCCAGAAGTTGAACTTGTGAAGGGTGGTTGTCTGGTAAGATTCTCTACTTCATACGATAATACCCAGCCTTTTGATTCAATACGTGTTGTGTTGAAGGAGCGTCAGGTCAAGATATGTGACTATATGATTGATAAGGTGATTCACTAATTTCTCAGTGTTTGTAAACACAAAGCAGGGGCGCACGATACGTACATCCCTGCTTTTGTTATTATCTGTTTCTTAATTAAAATGCCCAACCGAAGCCGAGGTATGGAAAGAAGAATGCTTTCTTAACTGCATTCTTCTCGCCAATAGTAAAAGAAGGACTGAAACCTGCACGGAACAGGAAACCCTTGTTAGATACGTGACGATAGCCGATGTTTCCAAAGATATAGTAGCCGAATTTGTTACGACTCTCATTGTAAGCCAGCCAGGTCTTTGTTCCTTCTGGAGTGTTATACTCTCCCACAGCATGCTTCTGTTGGTCAGCTGACAACGAAGACTTCGGACCATCTACAGACTCCACAAAGATACCGTGTATATTGTATATACCCACACTTGTACCCACACCAACCTCAAGGTTGTTCTTTTGGCTACCCAAGAGATAGTTAACTTCCAATGGTACAGCATAGCCACGTACGTCTGAACCTTCCCAGAAAATGCTGGAATTATGACCATAACCGAAGCTCAATCCGGCTCTCCATCCGAAGCGTGTGTGGTCGTTGAAACGTGCATCATAGTTGATACCTGCAAGGTTTGACGGACCCAATAGCTCCAAGTAAACGGCTTTGTCCTTTTCTAATCCGTTAGATTCCTGTGCCATAGCCATTGTGTGTAAGCCGAGGAACAGTGCGAAAATTAGTAATTTCTTCATTCTTTTAGTTATATATGATTATTTGTTACAAAGGTATAAAAAAATAACAGTAACAAAGAATTTGTTAAGGTTTTATAGAAATGGGATAAGTATATTGTCGTTGTGTGATTTTTTATAGATGTAGAGGGAGTTGGTAAGGATGTTTATCATTGTATATTTTGTAATAATATTTCACATCTTCTATTTTTATTGATGCTTAATTGGCTTCTAAAAGATGCTTTTTAAGCTTTCAAAAGGTACCCTTTTGAGGTCTTACTAACGCCCTTTTGAAGTCCAATTAGGCATCTTTTAAAATGGTGTTTTGTAATCGGTTGATTTGTTGATAGTTATAGATGTGTGTGAAAGGGGGCATTTCTGCCCTTTTCAGACAATATAACACAAGAATTTTGTAATGATATTTCGCAGGCTTTACGTTGTAGTAGAATATGCTTTTAAGTTAAGATAATGAGCTGTTTTTATATAAGAATGCACGGCTCTTATATCCGTTTATAATTGTTATTAACGGAGTGTGAGTCGTGCATTCCTATATTTTTACAATAGCCTTTGTTGCAATGTCAGCGGGATATAGCCTTTGTCATGCTGTCTATTAGTTTGTTTTAACCTATCAGACAACGATTTTAGAAAGTTTCATCCTCATCATCGTCCTCATCAAAACCAAATAGGGTAGGGTCGACGAAGGCATCCATCTGACGGCGGTCCTTCTTAGTTGGGCGTCCTGTTCCACGTGCTCTGTCGACAAAACCACTGATACGGCTCATCTCTAAGAGTTCGTACTGCTTAGCATCGGTCACATTCTCGTAGACTTCAGGGATGAGTTTTGCACCAACACGTTGTTCAATTGGTTTGAGAACCTTGAACGAATAGGTGATAGGCGACTTCTTAACACTCACCACTTCCCCCGCTTTGATTGTGTGGGAAGGTTTTACGTTGATACCTTTTATCGTGACACGACCATTCTTGCAGGCGTCTGCAGCGATGGAGCGGGTCTTATAGATGCGGGCAGCCCATAGCCATTTGTCAATTCTTGCAATATCGTTCATAGTCTCATCATATATTAAAGAGGATGTGCGATTACTTCTTTCCGAGTTTATTAAACTGGTTCATAGTGATGTCGAGACCAGCAAGGGCAAAACTCTTGATAATGTCTACGCCTAAGTCGATAGCTGGCTGAAGTTCTTTCATCTCCTCGTCAGAGTAGCGACCTAATACCCAGTCTACCTGTCCACCACGTGGATAGTCGTTGCCAACACCCATACGCAGACGAGCATAGTTCTGTCCGATAAGTTGCTGGATATGTCCTAAACCATTGTGACCACCATTAGATCCGTTTCCTTTCAAGCGGAAAGCACCTAATGGAAGGGCTACATCATCAGAGACAACTAAGAGCCGACTCTGGTCGATATTCTCCTTGTTGAGCCAGTAGCGTACGGCATTTCCTGATAGATTCATGAATGTCGTAGGCTTCAAAAGAATAATCTTGCGACCCTTGACCGTTGTCTCTGCTACGAAACCATAACGCTTATCCTCAAAAACAATATTGGACGCTTTAGCGAAAGCGTCCAATACCATAAATCCTGTATTGTGTCTGGTTCCCTCGTATTCATAGCCAGGGTTACCCAATCCACAAATCAAATACTTGTCCAATTCTTATATTGAATTAATTATTGTCGTAGAGATTACTCTGCCCCAGCAGCTGCAGCAGCCTGCGCAGCCTGGATAGAATTACGTGTAGCCTTGATAGAGCAAACTACAACCTCCTTTGGAGTTACCAACTCAAGACCCTCGAAGCTCAACTCGCCAACCTTGATACTCTTACCAAGACGAAGCTCAGTAACGTTGATATCGAGGTGCTCTGGAATCTGCTGATAAGGAGCCTTAACGTTAATCTTACGGATAGACATGTTCATACGACCACCATCGCGAACACCCTGTGCCAAACCTACGAGCTTAACTGGTACACCCATAACGATTGGCTTCTGGTCGTTAACCTCATAGAAGTCTACGTGAAGCAGAGCATCTGTTACTGGGTGGAACTGGAGTTCCTTAAGAACTGCAGTACGTCTCTCACCATCAATAATCAACTCTACAACGTAGATGTGTGGTGTGTAAACCAACTTACGCAACTCTGACATAGGAGCTGTGAATGAGAATGCTACTGGCTTGCCATCCTGCTGTGCCTCACCATAGAGGTTACATGGAATCAAACCCTCCTTACGGAGCTGCTTAGAAGCTTTCTTTCCAAGGTCTGTACGCTTCTGACCTGTTACTTTAATTTCTTTCATAATTCTGTGTTACTCTAAATTAATATGAACTTTAATTCGCCATCACACACTGAGAGACTAAGGAATTGGAAATCTAATGAATATCACAACTTTCAATCCTCAATTTGCAAAAAGCGTTGCAAAGTTACTTCTTTTCAATGGATTGAGCAAGTATTCTCTAAAAAAACATAGAAAAAGATACTAATGCTTGCATGTACGAAGGAAATTTCCTACATTTGCAAAATAAAGTATTCAATACGAAACACAATCTTTTAGAAAAGACAATGATCAATAGGGAATTAATAAGAATTAAGATTGTCCAGTTAACCTATGCATACTATCAGAACGGTAACAGGAATATGGACAATGCTGAGAAGGAACTTCTTTTCAGCTTGGCGAAAGCGTATGACCTCTACAATTACCTCTTGGCCTTAATCGTATCAATCACGCAAGAGGAGCGCCATCGCGTGGAGATAGCTGCAACTCGTGCCAACCGTGAAGGGACAGAGGCTCCCTCAAGTCGTTTTGTAAACAATAAGTTTGCTGTTCAGTTGGAAGAGAATAAGCAGCTTAACCTTTTCATGGAATCACAAAAACGTCGTTGGGAAGATGATATGGAGGCTGTTCGTAAACTCTGTGATCAGATTGAACAGAGTACTATCTACCAAGAGTACATGGCAAGTGATGATGATTCGTACGAGGCAGACCGTGAGGTGTGGCGTAAGATATATCGTACTCTCATACAGGAGAATCCTGATTTGGACGCTGTGTTGGAGGAGAAGAGTCTTTATTGGAATGATGATAAGGAAGTTGTTGATACCTTCGTTATCAAGACTATCAAACGATTCGACCCTGCTAACGGTGCTGATCAAGAACTTCTGCCAGAATATCGTGACGAAGAGGACCGTGACTTTGCACTTAAACTCTTCCGTTCAACTATCCTCAATGCAGACGATTATCAGCGTTATATGAGTGAGTCAAGTCGTAACTGGGATTTCTCTCGCTTGGCTTATATGGATGTTGTCATCATGCAGATAGCTATTGCTGAGATGCTTACATTCCCTAATATCCCAGTAACGGTGACCATCAACGAGTATGTTGACTTGGCTAAATTGTATAGTACACCGCGAAGTGGTGGATATATCAATGGTATGCTTGATACAATTGCACGTCATCTCATACAGACTGGTAAGATGATGAAGACAATGCCTGAGCCTCGTCAGCATCGTCCTCGCAATGATCGTCAAGAGGAAAGAGCACCACGTCGTGAGGGACGTCGCCCAACGATTGCGCAAACTTCTGCTCAGCGTGTGGCTTATCGTCAGCAGCAAGCAACTGATCAGGCGGAGAATAAGGAATAAAGTCATAGGCGGGAAGCTATTAAGAGCCGTAATGAAAAAGGCTTGTTCAGCATTATAATGATGAGTGTTTATAAAAGTCTCTCAGACGTTATGCTTGCCTATAGCCTCCTTTTCACGCTCATAAATTAAGAACATAATAACTGATAAATAATGAATACAACATTAATCCTCGCAGCACAGGCTGCAGGTCAAGGCAGCCCAATGCCTATGATTATCATGATGGTAGCTATTTTTGCCATCATGTGGTTTTTCATGATTCGCCCACAGCAGAAGAAGCAGAAGGAGATTCGTGCTTTTCAGAATGCTCTCTCAGCAGGTGATTCTGTTGTGACTGGTGGTGGAATCTATGGCACAGTAAAGCATATTGATATGACAACCAATAAGGTTGAAGTTGAGATTGCACGTGGTGTTGTTATCACTGTTGATAAGAACTACGTATTTGCAAACGTACAGGCTTCTCAGCAGGGTCAGACTAAGTAAACCTTATTGACAAAAAGAAGGAAAGCATTTGATGAAAACAAGCAAATCGCTTCATACATTCAGTACCTTCAGGAACTTCTTGTTGAGGATATTCAACAAGGAGTTTCTGATTTTTTTGTTTTTCTTGGTATTGAGTGGAGGGTTCTGGTTGATAATGACACTGAATGAAACCTATGAGCGTGAATTCAGTATACCACTTCGCATGACGGGTGTTCCTCGTAATGTGGTTATTACCAGCGACCTTGATTCTGTTGTCCGTTTTACTGTGCGAGACAAGGGATATATGATTGCGTATTATAGTCTTGACGATACATTCCGCCCTATCTATGTCGATTACAAAGTTCATAGTGACGGACGAAGTAAGGGAGATGTACCTATTGCAGACCTTCAACGTCAGATTTATCTTCAACTGTCAAAGAGTTCAAAGATAGCTTCTGTCAAGGCTGGTAAGTTCTCTTTCTCATTTAACTTTGGTCGTCATAAAAAGGTACCTGTACGCCTTTTGGGGACAGTAACACCTGGTGATAATTATTATCTTGCTCGTGTAGACTTTACTCCAGATAGCGTTCAGGTTTATGCAGCGCGTAATGTGTTGGATAGTATTCAAACAGTCTATACAGAGCGACAGTATATTACCAATTTCACAGATGTCAAGGAGTTGACTGTAGACCTCCGAAAGTTTACGGATGCCAAGTGTGTTCCTTCCAGAGTAAAGATGAAACTCTATCCAGATGTACTTACAGAGGAGACGGTTGAGGTACCAATTGAAGCTGTCAATATGCCTGACAACAAGGTGATGCGTACCTTCCCAAGCAAGATAAAAGTGAAGTTTGTGGTAGGTGCCTATCGTATGCGTTCGATGCCAAAGAATGCGGAGACAAAGGAACTTCTCCCTGTAGGCTTCCGTGTTGTAGTCAACTACGAAGATATAGAGAAAAATAATAGCGAGAAATGTCCTATCTATGTGATAAGTTCTCCTAATGGTGTACGCAACGTTCACCCAGAAGTAAATACGGTTGATTATCTCATTGAGCAGCGATGATAGTAGCGTTGACTGGTGGTATTGGCAGTGGAAAGTCTTACGTCTGTAAGCTTCTTGCGGAACGAGGTATCTCTGTTTACGATTGTGATGCGCACGCAAAGGAATTGATGCGCACCTCTCAACTACTACAACAACAGCTTTCTGCACTTGTCGGTGACGATGTCTTCCGTGATGGTGTCTTGCAAAAAGCCATTCTTGCAGCCTATCTCTTACAGAGTGAGACGCATGTACAGGCGGTCAATGCCGTGATACATCCTGCTGTAGCTCATGATTTTGAGCAATCGGGTCAATCGTGGCTTGAAAGTGCGATACTCTTTGATAGTGGTTTTGATAAGCGTACCCATATAGATAAGGTGGTATGCGTTACGGCTCCAGAAGAAGTACGTATTCGTCGTGTGATGGCACGTGATAGTATTAGTAGGGAAAAGACCCTTGAGTGGATAGCACGTCAACTACTGCAAGAGGAAGTGATACGACGTAGTGATTATGAAATCATTAACGATGGTATATGCCCTCTCGCTCCACAGGTAGACCACTTGCTTTCCGTTATTTCAGAATAATTAAATTATAAACAAGAATAGATTAAAATGTTACAGACAATCCTTTCAATCGCAGGTAAGCCAGGTCTTTATAAGCTGGTTAGCCGTGGTAAAATGAATCTTATTGTTGAGTCGCTTGATGAGAGCCACAAGCGTCAGCCTGCATTCGGCACAGACCGTGTGACGAGTCTTGCTGATATTGCTATGTTCACTGAGTCTGACGATGTTCCATTGGGTGAGGTCTTGGCAAAGTTGCGCGACAAGGAAGATGGCAAGGTTGCTTCTCTGAACTGGCGCAAGGCTTCAGCTAAGGAGTTGCAGAACTACTTTGCAGAGGTTCTTCCTGACTTCGATCGTGATCGAGTACACACAAGCGATATCAAGAAGCTCCTTCAGTGGTATGAAATCCTCGTTAAGGCTGGTATTACCAACTTCGAAGAGGATATGAAGCCAACAGAGGGCGATAACATTGATGACAGATTGTAAAATCACTTTCAAGTCAGAAAACAAATTAATAAAAGCACTGTGAGTTCGGTCACAGTGCTTTTTTCTTGCCTATTCTAAGGGTAATTGACGGCTAACTAAAATCGTTTTGCATAGTTACCACGAAAATACCAGTCTGGAGTGTCAAGGTATTTGATCTGTGGATTAATGCTGAACCACTGATTAAAAATCTCAATTTCTTGCGCTGGCGTATAACCTTGTGCAAGCAGGTAGACGGCTTCTCCCTTCTTGTTGACGGCTTTGTCTACAACAATGACAGTATGTCCGGGGTGACCACCATTGATAATCACATCGCCAACTTGCAGTTCTTTGCCTGTAATAGTAGTTAACTCCTTCTCAAGTGAGGCTGTACCTGCATACGTGAAGACAAGATTTAAATACTTACGGAAAGTCTTATAAGAATAGTCTGCGGCTGTGTCCTTGCTATACCAGCACCGCCATGTCTTCTTATCAATGTGGATTCGTTCACCTTTAGCCCACCGAGCGTAATCTGCTCGAAAACCATTGGTAAAGTTGAAGTGAATCTTGTCATACTGCTTTGTTTGCCAAAGCCATAGGGCTCTAAGGTAGATAACAGCGTCAGCACACTGTTCTACTTCTCCATGACCAAAGTCAATGTCTACGACCGCACCAGCATAATTTCGCCGTTTGATGCTACCATTATAATAATGTAAGTCACTTCCAACAGGTTTAAGTGGTAGATTTCGTAGGAACGAACCGAAAGTACCCTCAGTAAGTTTTACTTTTTCGTAGCCAGGGGGAGGTGCTAAACGTTGCTTTTTAGCAGTGGCTGTTTGCTCAACAGTGAGAGTCTTCTCTGCTGATTGTTGTGATTGTCCGTTAGTCTTTCCTGTACAGGAGAGTAAGAAAGCAGCCAATATAATAGGGATAGTATACGTTGTCTTCATCGTCTTCCTTAAATGAATATTATCGTCTTCACTCGCAAATATACGTATAATCTACTAACTTGTCAAGTTATTGTTATAAAAAGTGTTGTATGTCTTCTTGTTTTAAGGGCGAGTATAGGTGTTTTTCATATAGCTTTAGCGAAAGAACAAAAGTTAAGGATAAAACAGAAATATAGCTAAGACTGTCAGTCCACCTATTTTATTATTATCCTTCGACAGAGAAAATCTTTTTATCTTAATCCATTGAAGTTGTAGATAAGGGTTTGAAAAATCATTACATAATTTCGAATAAAACAGCTATAAATAAGGACAAAAACACGTGTAAAAAGCAAGTTTGTAACCAGCAGAAAATCAATTGATTACAAAGTGGTAAAGTGAAAGGTGCTTAGTAGGACTTCAAAAGGGCGTTAGTTGGACCTTAAAAGGGCACCTTTTGCAAGTCAATTAAGCGTCTTTTAGAAGCCCAAAAAGCATGTGTTGGTTTTGAGTTGCATGAAAATAGTTTACATACATTGGATGGTAAGGGAATAAACAGTTATCGGTAGAATCAAAAAAGCCCCCAAACATATTCTGTCTGGGGGCATATTCACCAATAACTAATCCATTTTATCAAGGTTCTTCAGCTTATAGCGTCAGAACAAAAACCTTTCATCAGGGAGTAGTGGAGCGTTTAGCCCACTGTAATCTGGCGTGCAACCTTCTGCTCTTCAACCTTAATCTTAGGCAAGGTAATGGTGAGTACACCATTTGCAACACGTGCAGCAATACTTTCCTTCTGAACATCATCAGGCAGAATCAGTGTCTGCTCATACTTGCTATATGCGAACTCACGACGGAGGTAATGAGCCTTTTGCTCGCTCTCCTCGGCTTTCTTTTCCATCTTGATAGTCAAGTCGCCATCGCTGTTGATATTCACATCGAAGTCCTCCTTGCTCAGACCTGGTGCTGCAAGTTCTACTATATAATCCTTTTCAGACTCCAGTACGTTGATAGCTGGTGCTGTTGGATTTGCCTTAGGCATATTTGTAGTGTTCAAAAAATCATTGAAAACCTCTGGTAACCATGAATTTCTATACATAATTTTATCTCCTTTACTTTAATTTGTTAGTTAATGTTTTGTACTGACTATTATGCAAGGAGCATACCATTAGAGCCTTTATGACATTTTGTCTGTTCTTTCTGACAATTTGACCTATAAACCATGTTGGGCTTATAGGGCTGATAAGCTTAATAAAACCACCGTTTACTTATAATTAATGGGTTATTATACACTTTTTCGTTTGATATGAAATCTTTATATACTTAAAATGAAATAAAATGTAATTTAACTTGCTTTTTATGTCTATATTTTTTATATTTGCGGTATGTTAATCAAAATTTAGATGTCAATGAAGAATTTTTACTTATTTGCAAAGCTGTTTGTAAGCCTTTGTTTAGCTGGTTTTACAAATACAGCGTACGCTCAGAATGAAGCACCTCGAGTAGTTATACCTTTGGATCAGGCTACTGAGAAGGCAACGGTAGAGTTGTTAGATGATCCTTTTTTCTATTCATTTGATAATGGTAAGCCTACGCATTGGGTTACTGCAGGAACTGTTACTCAATTGAAGGCTGGTGATCGATACAGTAGTGATACTGGTTTCGGTGTTGGTATTGAGACTGCTGCTAATGTGGAGGGATACCTTAAGCAGGTGATTGACCTTAATCGTGCGGGAAAGGAGGTAGTGCAAGGCGATGAGTTAGAATGCCTTGTACATTATTGTACGGTGGAGAGTAAGCGCAGGGAAGGTCCATTCCGTCTTGCTTTGCGTTGGTTGGATGCTGCTGGCAACGAACTTGTCTCTACAGAAAAAGACTTTATCAATAATCCTGATATCTACTTTGGACGCATGAAAGCATACGGAGATCTGAAGTTTCGTACGGTTTGTCCAGCTGGTGCAGTGAAGTTAGAGTTTGCTCTTTTGGTAGCTCCAGGAAGTCAGGTACGCATGGATGACTTCAGTGTATTACGTTTATCAGACAAGGATAAAACTCCACTCGTAGCTATTCTTCCACAGTATCGTACGATGATGGGTGAGGTCGGACAACCTACAACCTTCCCAATCGCATTACAGGGTATGCACCTTAGTGCTGATCAGACACCAACCTTCGGGGGTACTAAGTCTTCTTCTGTAATGAAGTTAGATGTAGAGAAATTACCAAAGAATAGTACTATTAAAGCTAATCTGACAATTACCCCACAGGTCGCAGGTGTTTATGTGGGTAGTAATACCTATAAACTCCGCTTCTCTGGTGCTGATGCTGAAAACAGTGGTTCACTCAATTTGACTGCATATTTTAAGAGAGCAGGTACTACTCCAACGATAAAACTTAAGTCGGGACAGGTTCGTGAGATGAGTGCTGCACCTAACAAGACTGACGAACAGTTACTTGATTTTGATATAAAGGATGTTATTACGAATGTTAACCTTGCTCTGAAGCATGATGCAAATTCTCCTTTCCGCATTGATGTGGGACAGTATTACTATGCGACAAGTTCTGGTAAGCTCTATCATCGTCCTGTAAAGGTGACCTTCGCACCACGTAAAGCAGGAGTTTATGAGGCAGAGTTGAGGGTTTCAAGTGTCTTGGCAGATACGTTGGTTATCAAACTTAAGGGTGTTTCCGAGGCTGCTACTTCAGCTGATTTAGTTGAGAATTTCACGGATAATCGTGCGATGGACAGTCGCTTTACTGGTGATGCGTGGAAGGGTTATCATAAGTTTGACTTAGGTTATTGGAAACTTAATGGTAAGTGGAATAGTAAAAGTAATGTTACGTTGGCAGCAAAGGATACACTCTATTATGATGAATTGGTTGCCAATGGAGTTAATTCACTTCAGTTATCTCCTGTAAGTAGTGCTGCAAAGTGTACTGCCGAATATTCTATTGATGGTGGTGGTCACTGGAAATCACTTACAGTAGGCGATGCTGATGGTAAATATGTTGTGGGTACGCATCGTCCTACCCTCGTACGCTTTGTATCTTCAGAGAGTGTAGAAGTTCAGCGTGTTACGATCAGTCCAAATACTGTAGATGAACGGGAAACATTCGATAAGATTGAAGAAGCAATGCTGAAGGGTGCAGATAGCGAACCTTTAGCTGTCCTTAACGAAACTTTCTCAGACTTACGCCATACACGTATTCTTGGCTTGAAAGGTTGGCAGAACCTCACTATACGTGGTGAACGTCCATTCTATGCATGGCAACAGAAGAATGCTGATCAGTCGGTTGTAGAGAACGAAGTAGCACAGATTTCTTTCTTGAAATATGGTGTTGAGGATAGACGTGAGCATGAAAGCTGGCTTATTTCTCCAACTCTATCTTATAAGAATGCACAAAGTAAGGATTTGACTTTCAGTTTGATGTATCGTAATCAGACGACCAATGGTGAGGAACAATTCGGTTTCTATATCATCACAGAGAAAGACGGTAAGGCTACACCTTACTTCTTAGATATATCTCAATATGTCCCAGCAGGGGTTAAGTTGGAGCCTGATATGTGGTTTGATTATCGTATAGACCTTTCTAAGGTAGAAGGACTTGCAATCGATGATAAGTTCCATGTAGCTTTTTCTTACTATAGTCCTGTGGGTGGTAATGCTACTTCCCTGAACTTTATGATTGATGATGTAACCTTCGGACGTACTGACCTTCCTGAACTGAGTGTTGACAATGACTTCATTCAGTTTGTATTCCGTCCGGGACAAGAGATGACACCTCAGCCACTTAATATATATAGTGATCGTACAACGGCACCTGTAACAATTACCTTGGCACCTTCTGCTCAGAAGAAGTATTTTAAACTTTCACATGAGAAGTTGCCACTCGAAGGTGGTTCGATTGCCGTTGGCTTCAAAAGTAATGACTCAAAGACGCATGCTGCTGCACTGCTTGTTCAGACACGTGGGGCAGAACCAATCATCGTGAAGTTGCTTGCGCAACCTATCACAGCAGGTATCAGCAATGTTGCTGGTGGTGATGAAGATGTACTGTTGCCAGTTGTTAGCGGTTCAGAACTGACCATTAATGGTAGGTATCAGACGTATCAGCTCTTCTCAACAGACGGTAGTCTCTTGCAGCAAGGCGGTTATCAGCAACGTATTGACTTATCTGGTGTTCAGCCAAAGGTGTTCGTCTTGAAGCTTAACACCGATAAAGGCGTAAAGTCTTTTACCTTAAAGCGTTAAGGGATTAGCCTTTGATACTTTGAGTGTGAGTCTCAGAAAACAAAAACAAGAAGAGGGTGTGTCAAGATAGACACATCCTCTCTTTTTATTTCCTAAAACTTATTCTGTTCACAAAAGGGTCAATACTTTTCATCAAAACAGTCGACTGTTTTTTCAAAAAGGGTTGACCTTTTTCCCAAAAAGGGTTGACCTTTTCTTCAAAAAGGGTAGACCTTTTCTCCAAAAAGGGTAGACCTTTTCTCCAAAAAGGGTAGACATCTTCACCAAAAAAGAGGATGTGTCTATCTTGACACACCCTCTTTGTTTGTTTATTGCCTTTGATTCTTTTGCTCCTCCTGCTTTAATAGGATAAAAGATTATTCCGTTTCAAGTAGGTGTTGCAATACGACCGCGTTGTTATGTTCCTCATCATGTGCCGCAAAGAGTAGGGTAGCAATGGGATGCTCCTTGAGGACAGCACGCAGTTCGTCTAAGGCTCCACTTGCAGTTAACTCTGCACGATATCGTTCAGAGAATTCTGCAAATCGTTCGGGGTCATGACCGAACCACTTACGCAGTTCATTACTTGGCGCAATAGATTTCAACCAAAGGTCGATTTGTGCCTTTTCTTTACTGATGCCTCGCGGCCATAGTCGGTCAACGAGGATTCGATAACCGTCGGTTTCTTCAACCGGCGCGTAAGCACGTTTGATTTTCATTATCTTATTCCATCATTAATGCCCGTGGGAACATTATCTCGTTTTCTACGAAGATATGTTCGAGGAGGTTGTCACGGAACTGACGAAGGTCTGCAAGTGCCTTCACATATTCTGGTTCAGCACCCTCTGGGGCAGTGTAATCATTTGTTAGTTCTGCAATACGCTCATGACGTTCTATCTCGTCGTTGTGGTCAGCCATCATTGCATTGATAGGATGCTGGATTGTACCACAATGGAAAGGCGCATGCTCTTGACCGTACTCAGCTGCGTTGAAAATGTCGAGAATGTATGGAAATAGAATATTCTCTTCCTTCTGACAGTGGAGGTCGAGGTCGGCAACACTATTGCGGAAATGATCTACTACACGGTCGAGTTCAGGATGATTAGCTGCAAGTGAGTTCAGTCTGATAGCAAGTTCCTCACCCTGCTTGCGAATGTAACGATGATGAAACTTCAGTACATAGTCTACAAGTAGGTCGAGGTCCCATGCTTTAAAAGGGATAGTGCTTTGAGAAAATGTTTGTGTCATTGTTATCTTTATTTTATCTTGTTCGTTTTATTTGTGTGCAAATTTATATATAATCGAGGAGAAAGTAGGGTAACAAATGTGTCCAAGTTGAGTTAAATCGAGTTAAATTCGTAGTAATCAAGAGAATCTTCGTAACTTTGTGACCATGGAAAATAATGTGATGAAAGCACTCCGTTCCTGTCCACTTTTTACAGGAATGAGTGAGATTGAAATAGACCTAACATTAGGCAATATTAGTTATCAGCTTGTATCTCTGCCTTCACATGAGGTATATGCCTTAGCGGGTATGCCTTGCAAGTATGTTGATATTGTTGTAAGTGGTAAGCTTATCTGTCGTATGGCAGCTTTATCGGGCAAACAGGTAGAGGTGAGTCGATTGCATAGTGGCAATATGGTAGCCCCTGCTTTTATCTTTTCTAAGGATAAGAGTCTGCCTGTGAGTGTTGAAACGGATGGTAAAGTACAGCTATTTCGTATGCGTCCAGAGGAGTTGAAGCGTCTAATAGATTTGGATGAGACGATTCGTATGAACTATATTCGCATTCTCTCAAATATTGATGTGTTCTTGACGCAGAAGATGAAGGTGCTCAGTCTGTTTACTGTACGTGAGAAGGTGGCTTATCTTTTGATGGAACGTGCAGGAGAGCAGGGCAGCAATGAGGTACATTTGGAGCGTTCACGTCAGGAGATAGCAGACTCGTTTGGTATCCAGAAGTTCTCCTTGCTTCGTGTTCTTTCTGACTTTGAGAAAGAGGGGGCGATAGAGATTCATGGACGAACAATCAAGATTCTGGATCGTAGGAAGATGTTGAAGTAAGTGTTCTATCCCTTAAGTGTATTTTATTTATTCTATATTTTAAGAATTAATGTTACTGAATATTTTATTTATAGTCGTGGGTATAGCCCTCGTTTTATGGGGTGCTGACCGCTTGACAGATGGTGCTGTGGCTGTAGCTGAGAAGATGAAGATGCCGCAAATAGTAATAGGATTGACAATTGTCGCAATGGGTACAAGTATGCCTGAGTTCTGTGTAAGTTTTATTTCTGCATTGAAGGGGACATCAGACTTGGCAGTAGGTAATATTGTTGGTTCCAACATCTTTAATGCTTTACTCATTGTTGGTGTGTCGGCATTGGTGGCACCGATGACGATTATGGAGACAACGGTAAGAAAGGATATTCCTTTTGCACTTGTAGCATCAGCTTTGTTGTTGATAATGTGTCTCGATGGAGATATTAGTAGGCTTGATGCTGGTATTCTCTTTGTGATGTTCCTTATCTTTATGTATATGACACTTAAAGGTGCTAAGAAGCAAGGAGCGGATGCTGAAGAGGCTATAGAGGGTGAAGGAAAGAAGCCGATGGCTACTTGGTTATCTGTTGTATGGATTCTTGTCGGATTACTTTGTTTGATAGGAGGAAGTAACTTGTTTGTAGAAGGGGCTACGGCTGTTGCAACAAATCTTGGTGTGTCAGAGGCTGTGATAGGTTTAACAATCGTGGCAGGAGGAACTTCTCTTCCTGAATTGGCAACAAGTGTTGTGTCAGCTCGTAAAGGGAATAGCGGTATTGCCATAGGGAATGTACTCGGTTCTAATGTGTTTAACATTCTTGCAATCCTTGGTATTACGGGTATGATAACCCCAATGACATTGAAAGGTATTACTTATATAGACCTTTCTATGCTGGTTATCTCAATCATGCTTGTATGGCTCTTCTCGTTTACGAAGTACAAGATTGAACGCTGGGAGGGAGCTGTGCTTACGGCTGTGTTTGTAGGTTATATCTACTCCTTATTATAATACATTCTTTGGCTTATCAAAGGGAGCTTTTGCGTTCTACCCTAGCTCATCTCCCTATATAATAAAAGGTGTTTATTCGGCTTATTAAATTACGGTAGAAGGCTTACAATCATATTTCTTATCTTTCACAAACCGTATCCTTTACTCCCCCTCTCTGTTGAGAGAGGCTGGGAGGTGAGGATGTTTTTTCCCTCAATTTATTCTTTTATTCCACATTTTCTTTTTACCTTTGCGCCGTGAACAAATTAGCAATGACATATCAGACCAATTCAGCACAGCAAAGAAACTTTAATTTCTTTGCCTTTTTTAGTGCTTTATATTTGGTGGTTTCAGATATTTTGCTAACACACACACACACACACACACACACACACACAGGCGCTACTAGCGTTTAATCATATCTTTTTTCTTCCAGCCTACGCGCGCGCGAAGCGTGGCGTAACCCTTGTAAACAAAGGACTTCACGGAGTTTCCTTTGTTCGCTTTTTTGTGCTCGTTTGCGAGCAGGCTAAAAGGCAAAATAAGAAACGTTTAACGACTGAATTTACCACAATAATTCATCTTAATTCTCTAATTAAAGTTTGTTTTCTCTCGTTGATTTCTCGGGCAGGCAGTGGTAATGCGCTGTCTGCCTGTAGAGGGGGAGAGGGCAGACCGTTAGAAGGGATAGACGAGAAGGCTATCAGGATGTATATAATAAAAGGTGAGCAACAAAGCCACATAATAGAGAGTAGATAACAACTATTTTTAATCAAATCAAAAAGCAATGAGAAAGAAACAAGAAAAGAAAGATTATTCTGCACCACGTTGCATGATAATCCAAGTAAGCGAAACCACTTATTTGATGGACAGTTCTTTCCCTGGTCAGCACAACCCAGCTCAGTCAGGCGGAACCTTTGGTGATGCTAAGCAGGCTCCAAGCTGGATGACTGAAAGCGAAGAAGCAACAGAGCATTCTTCATGGGAAGACTAACAGAGAGTTATTAACAAAGTAAAGAAAACAAAATCACAAAAAGAAGAAACAGACAATGAAAAAGAAATTATTTAAGACCTGCCTGTTATCATTCGCAGCTTTCTGCGGGCTCACATTCTCGTTTGCATCCTGTGCCAATGAAGACGTAGCGCAGAACCCAAACAACACAGATAACGATAAGAACCTGACGACCTTCACAGCGGGTGACCCTTCAACGCGCACCTCAATGGAGAGCGACGGCAAGTTCTTTTGGGAAGCAGGCGACAAGATTTGGGTAAAAGACGATGATGGTACATGGCAACAAAGCAGCAACGCCCCTACAGCAAAGACAGATAACTTTAAGTTCAAAGTGCCTGGCACTTACACAGCCCACACGTCATACGAGGTTTACTACCCAGGTAAGAATGGTAGTCAGGACCAAGTAACCATCTCTGCTAACCAGAGTCAAGCAGAGCCAAACACTACAGCTCACTTCGGTGCAGCAGGCGATTGCGGTATGGCAACAGCAACTAAAGTGCCAGGAAAACAGCAGTTCGCTTTTACCCTTGACCATAAGGCTGCATATCTCCTCTTCTTGCCACGCACGAGCAACACTGTTTTGCATAAATGTTACCTAACCAAAGTAGAGGTAAATTCTGACAATGATATTACCGATACTTACACCCTTGACCCAACAACAGGCGAACTCACAGGCACAGGTACAGGCAAGCAGATTGTTCTCACGACAAAGGGTAGCGGAACATTTGCTAACGGTTTTCCTTTAACGAATAATGCAACAAGTGCCGCTACCAATGGTTCTTACGTAGTTATAAAGCCAGGCACCCATATACTCAAGATACGTTATTGGGTGAAAGACGTTGCAACAAACGTAGAGGGAACAATAACCAAGACATTAGCATCAGCTACCTACGAACAAAACAAGTATTATAACATCACTGCAAACCTTAATGTACATGATTACGACGGCGACCATTATTACATGTGGGACGCCAGGAAACAATACTGGAAAGGTCACGAATGGTGGTCAGCCAATAAAGACCAGCCAGTGTTGAACGGTAACAGTAACGGCAACTACGCCCAGAGCAACGCTGACTCTCGTTACTACAACACAAGTTACCCAGGTTACGGCAAAAGCAACCCCGCTACTCACACATCATGCAAAGACCTTCCCAATGCTAACGAGCTGTCTTGGTATTGCATGTACGGCGATCCTCGTTGGGATGCAGACGAATTATGGACAACTATGGGTCATTTATATAAAGGTGGTATGTGGTTTAAGAAGAAGTCCGTATTACAGACAGAGCATCATTACGACACCGAGAAATCTGCCGACGGTTCAACCGACTTGCGTACAACATACAAGCAATATAGGAACAGCAATAGTAGTATTAAAAACTCAGGCCTCCCTTCCGCCACCGATGCAGGTAATTACTTCTACCTGCCCGCCTTGGGTCAGTACGGCTCTGGTCAGCTGTACAGCGTTGGCTACACCGGCAACTATTGGTCGTCAAGTGCTTACCCGTTTAGCAGCGACGACGCGTACGGCCTGAGCTTCGGCAGTGGCATCGTCCTCGTGATCTTCGGCGGCCGCGACAACGGGTACAGGGTCGGCGGGTTCGAGTAGTCCTAAAAGCCCCACCCCGACCCTCCCCAAAAGGGGAGGGAGCCTAACAGGATAAGGGAGGATGAGAGGCAAAGGAAAATCTAACCCGTTGCAAGAAAATTTATAACCCGTTAGAAATTTATGGGGAACGTGTTAGCGAGAAATTTCTAACAGGTTAGAATTTTACAGGGAACGTGTTAGCGAGAAATTTCTGACGGGTCGGAAGAAAATTTCTCTACGGTGAGAAATTTACGTACCTACGGTTGGAAAGAAATTTTTCACAAAGGAAAATTTTCTTCTGACCGTAGGAAAATTTAAAGGCCTCCTTTGTCTCTGAAAATAGATGACTGGAAGTTACAATTTTCTATAAACGGAAAAGCTATTATCTTGAAGACAAAGAAGGTTTCTAACCGGAAAAACAAAGAGAAAAACATTGACACAACAAACTGGATAAAACCTTATTCAGACGAGAACATGAAAAACGGAGAATAAACCATGGAACAAACCAAGGTGTAAATGCCGTAAAAACTTAAATATTTACTTTTAAAAACAAAACAATTATGAAGATTAAACTTCAAAAGAAAAAGAATCCGCAAAAGCGGACGGAGGAAAAGTACTATGCTAATCCTGTAAATCTTGGTAAGAAGACCTTGCGAGACATTGCACGCGACATTGCGGGGCGTTCTTCGCTGACACGTGGCGACATCGAAAACGTGCTGGCAAACTTTATGGATTGTCTGCCTCATTATCTCCGCGACGGCTTTAGCGTGCAGTTAGGAGAATTTGGCACGATGCGCCTGACATTGTCGAGCGAGGGAGCTGCGACGGAAAAGGCCTTTAAGACCGAGACGATTAAGCCACGCGTAACGTTTACGCCAGGTGTAGAGCTGAAAGCTGCGCTACGTGAGAACTCGTATGAAACAGTGAAGGAGGAAAAATCGGGCTCTGAGGAAGAAGGGGGCGGAAAGGGTCCCGGACCTTTGCCAGAAAGCTAAAAGGAGGGTTGTCTGTTAGGCAAAGATAAACAAAAAAGGAGGGTGTGTCAAAATTGACACACCCTCTTTCCTATTTGTTCTACCTTCTGTTTTTTACTTATTTTAGCTTTTCTGCCAGTACGTCTAGCAGTTTCTGCTCTCTGAGGTCCATGGCTACAATCTTTCCTTCTGGGTCAAGGAGAAAATTGGAAGGGATGCTGCGGATACCATACATTGCGGATGCTGCCGACTCCCAACCTTTGAGGTCTGACATCTGAGGCCAAGTCATGCCTAACTTCTCAACAGCGGCTGACCATTGCAGCTTCTTGTTGTCGAAGCTGATGCCGATAATCTCCAGACCTTTGTCTTTGAAACGCTTGTAAGCCTCTACGACATTTGGCATTTCTGCACGACATGGACCGCACCAGCTTGCCCAAAAGTCTACCAATACATACTTGCCTTTACCAACCCAATCGCTTAGCTTTACCTGCTTACCATTGAGGTCTTCCATAGTGAGGTCCTTATACATAGAACCAGGTTGACGCAATTTGTAAGACTCGAATAACTGTTTTGGCTTTGTCATTTCAGGCTCATTATAGTAGCCAGTGTTAGGATCGCAAAGTTCTTTCAACTCATCGAACTCAACGTCATACATAATCTTAGCAACGTATTTCGCTGGGAACTTTGTGTCTTTAAACTTCCTTGCAATCTCTAAGGCTGTATTCTTCTGTACATTGTAAAGAGAGTCGGCTTTTCCCATAATCTCATTCAACTTAGCCTTCTCTGCATCTGTGAAGGTTGTAGGATCTTTCTTGCCGAAAGCCTGATAGGCTGCCTCAAGTGATTTATACTGTGTCTCTATCTGAGACATTTTCTCTTCGTATGGCTTGATGTCCTGTGCATTTGCAGTGAAAACAGTTGTAGCCAACGCTGTCATTAAAATAATCTTCTTCATGTTATTTATTCTTTTGATAAGGCTACAAAAGTAATGAATTTCTGCTTATCACAATGGTAAATTATGTTTTTTTATGCGTTTACGACCTTTTTATATGTAATTGGGAATGTCGAATATGCCATGAGCGCGAGTTTAATGATGCTTTTATACCGCAATCATTTTGGAAATACAAGTGGTGTACCAGTAGAGCCAACTAATCCTAAACCTGGTGACAGAGGAGAGTCAGGTGGAGTAGAAGGTTTTGAAGCAAAAGAAAACGAATGGGCGAAATTGCATTCACTCCTTGGGAAGATTAAGCTTCTATGGTAAAAGAGCAATATATTTTTAGTCACGTCTAAACTTATATTGTATATAACTTAAGTGTGTTAGAATACTGATTCTATCGACAGACAGAGCGCCTGTTCTTGTAGTTCAGTGTTTTAACACACTTTTCTTTTCTATAGAAGTTAGGTTGTTTGGATAAAAATGTGTACCTTTGCAGCCACTTAATTAAATAGGGGTACTTGATCAACCCCCTTTAACAAAACAAGACAATGACAAAAAGTAAACAACAAGTGAGTGTGCTGTTTATGCTTTTCAGCATCCTCTTTTGCGTTTGCCTTATTGCGGCAAACATCCTCGAGACAAAGCAAATCTCTGTGTTAGGTATCTCATTGACAGGTGGACTCATCGTCTTCCCTATCTCCTACATCATCAACGACTGTGTTTGTGAGGTATGGGGATTCCAAAAAGCGCGTCTGTTGATATGGACGGGCTTTGCGATGAACTTCTTCTTTGTGGCAATGGGTGCGTTGTGTGATTGGATTCCAGGTGCCCCTTATTGGACTAATGAAGCAGGTTTCCATGCTATCTTTGGTTTGGCTCCACGTGTGGCAGCAGCCTCTTTCGTTGCTTTCATTGTAGGTTCATTCGCTAATGCCTATGTGATGAGTAAGATGAAGATTCGCGATAAGGGACGTAACTTCTCATTGCGTGCAATTCTTAGTACTATTGTGGGTGAGAGTTTCGACTCAGTTATCTTCTTCCCATTGGCATTAGGGGGTGTTGTTCCAACAGAAGAACTCCCTAAGCTCATGCTTTGGCAGGTATTATTGAAGACAGTTTATGAGGTTATCGCTCTTCCAATCACCATTCGTATAGTAAAGGCTTTGAAGAAACATGAGGGAGAAGATGCTTACGATAATGATGTAAACTATAGTATTTGGAAGATATTTGCATTAAGTTAAATAAAACACAAGTTAAGCCAATAACGTTTATTGCACATTAGGGTACTAAACTTATTGGCTTAATTTCTTTAAAAAGAAGAATATGGAAAGAGAAAAAGAAGGTTTAAAGTCATTAGGTTCAAAGACTCAATACAGAATGGATTATGCACCAGAGGTGTTGGAATCATTTGTTAACAAGCATCCTGATAATGACTATTGGGTACGCTTCAACTGCCCTGAGTTTACCAGTTTATGTCCTATTACAGGTCAACCAGACTTTGCTGAGATTCGTATTTCATACATTCCAGACGTGCGAATGGTTGAGAGTAAGAGTTTGAAGCTTTATCTTTTTAGCTTCCGTAACCACGGTGACTTCCATGAGGATTGTGTAAATACGATAATGAAGGATCTTATCAAGTTGATGGATCCTAAGTACATCGAGGTTACAGGAATCTTTACCCCACGTGGTGGTATCAGCATCTATCCATACGCTAACTATGGTCGTAAGGGTACGAAGTACGAGCAGTTAGCCGAGCAACGATTTATCACGCACGAATAAAGGAATAGTATCCATATTTAGAACGTAAGGTTTTAGATTTTATTAGTAAGACTGAATGGATAAGGGTAGAACTCTTTCATGTTTAATCTAATGTATGATTAACTTGATTACGCTATTACGTATAAATCTACTTCTCATTGATTTTGTTCTTTCTAAAACTTTTCTCCCCCTTAACAAGACGAGGATGTATCAAAATGCAAATACCATTTTGATAATCTTACAGTTTGAAACAATCCAATAAAAAATAAGGGTCTTCAGCAATTTGGAGTGATACCTTTTGAGATTAAAACTTTGAAAAAAGGTCACACAGAGAAATGGAGAGCACAGAGGTTTTATATAGCAGAAATCGTTAGACACAGAGGCACCGTTGGTGCGTGGAGGAACAGAGGATATTTGCGAGTTTTATTAATGTTTTTGTCTACTTCATTACAAAGCGGTGGTTTGCAAGATTTCTTAAAAACGTTCTTTACCAAAGCTATCAGCAACACCTACACACTACGCCTCTGTCGCTCTTTGTGCCTTTGGCACCTCCGTGATATTGTCTGCTCTCACCTCCGTGTTCTCCCCCTCTCTGTGTGCCTTTTATATATAGTAGGCTTACTTTATCACTCCATATTTAGGAAGAACCTAAAATATACTGTTGAAGCGTATGCCTTTATCTCATTATGTCTTCATTCTCCAAAATTAATTCAAAGACTTTATTAAAAGAGTTCGCGAACAAATCAAAAAAAGTTCGCGAACTTTTTCTAAATTGTTCGCGAACTTTTTTCATTTATCTTTGACTAACAATCTTACTTTTCATTTCAAACCTGGCTTATTAGCTGCTTTCCTCCTTGAGCATTAGTAGCAGCAGGAGAGAGATTACTCTGGCACAGGTCCTGGGCTGCCCCCTGTTTTAGGTGCAGGTTTAGCACTGAGGTGTTCTTCCTTCACCGTCTCATACGAGTTATCATGCAGAGCCGATTTTAGTTCTACGCCCGGTGTAAACGTTACGCGCGGCTTGATGGTTTCTGTCTTAAAAGCCTTTTCCGTTGCAGCCCCCTCGCTTGAAAGAGTCAGGCGCATCGTGCCAAACTCCCCCAACTGCACGCTAAAGCCATCGCGGAGATAATGAGGCAGACAGTCCATAAAGTTTGACAACACGTTTTCGATGTCACCACGTGTCAGCGAAGAACGTCCCGCAATGTCATGCGCAATATCTCGCAAGGTCTTCTTACCAAGATTTACAGGATTAGCATAGAACTTTTCCTCTGTCCGCTTCTGCGGATTCTTTTTCTTTTGGAGTTTAATCTTCATAATTGTTTTGTTTTTGAAAGTAAATATTTAAGTTTTTACGGTATTTCCATTCCTTGGAAATTCTCACTCCCCTTCAGCTATTTCCACAGCCAAAGGTAAGCCTTAAAATTACCTACGGTCAGAAGAAAATTTTCCTTTGTGAAAAATTTCTTTCCGACCGTAGGCACGTAAATTTCTCACCGTAGAGAAATTTTCTTCCGACCCGTTAGAAATTTCTTGCTAACACGTTCCCTGTAAATTTCTAACACGTTAGAAATTTTCTTGCAACGGGTTAGATTTTCCCTTGTCTCTCATCCTCCTTTATCCAGTTAGGCTCCCTCCCCTTTTGGGGAGGGTCGGGGTGGGGCTTTTAGGACTACTGAAACGACTCTGCCCTGAACCCGTAGCCGCGGTAGCCGTAGCTGTACACGTAGACGTTACCACTGCCGAAGTACAGGGCGTACGCGCCGTTGCTGCTCCATGGGTAAGCACTTGACGACCAATAGTAGCCGTAGTTGCCAACGTCTTTCAGCTGACCATAGTTGTAGTAACCCAAGGCGGGCAAGTAGAAGTAATTGCCTGCGTCAGCGGCGGAAGGAAGGCCGGAGTTGTTGATACTACTGCTGTTGTTGTTATATTCCTTTCTTGTTGTACGCAGGTCGGTCGTACCGTCGGCAGATTTCTCGGTGTCGTAATGATGCTCGGCTTGTAATACAGACTTCTTCTTAAACCACATGCCACCTTTATATAAATGCCCCATCGTTGTCCATAACTCGTCACCGTCCCAACGTGGATCACCGTACATACAGTACCAAAACATCTCGTTAGCGTTAGGAAGACCTGCGCAAGTCTGGGTAGCATTGAAAGATGAACCGCTGCCCTCGTGATACCAACGAGAGTCAGTGTTGCTCTGGGCGTAGTTTGAAGAACTGTTGCCGTCGAGGGTTGGCTGACCAGTGTTTCCTGGCAGGTGCTTTGTCCATTCATAACCGTACCAATATTGATTCTGTGCATCCCACATGTAATAATGGTCGCCGTCGTAATTACGTACGTTAAGATTAGCAGTGACGTTGTAGTACTTGTTCTGATCGTAGGTAGCAGAAGGCAATGTCTTAGTTATTGTTCCCTCAACATTTGTTGCTATGTCCTTTACCCAATAACGTATTTTGAGGGTATGGGTACCTGGCTTTATAACAACGTAAGAACCATTAGTAGCAGCACTTGTGCTAGTGTTGGTTAAAGGGAAACCATTAGCGTATGTTCCGCTACCCTTTGTCGTGAGAACAATCTGCTTACCTGTACCTGTACCCGTGAGTTCGCCTGTTGCTGGGTTGAGGGTATATGTACTGGTAATGTCATCGTCTGAATTTACTTCTATCTTTGTCAAGTAGCAGTCATGTAAGATAGTGTTACTGGTACGTGGCAAGAAGAGAAGGTAAGCAGCCTTGTGGTCGAGTGTGAAAGCAAATCCATTCTTTGAATTTGACCATGTGGCATCTGCTATACCGCAATCACCTGATGTACCAAAATGAGCGGTAGTGTTGGGCTCTCCTTGGCTTTGGCTTCCAGCAATTGTAACTTGATCCTGATTGCCGCTCTGACCAGGGTAATAAACCTTATAGGTGCTGCTTTGTGTAAACTTACCAGGCACTTTAAACTTAAAGCTGGCAGTCTTTGCTGTAGGGGCGTTGCTGCTTTGTTGCCATGTACCATCATCGTCTTTTACCCAAATCTTATCGCCTGCTTCCCAAAAGAACTTGCCGTCGCTCTCCATTGAGGTACGAGTTGATGGGTCACCTGCTGTAAAGGTTGTCAAGTTCTTGTCGTTATCTGTACTGTTTGGGTTCTGCGCTACGTCTTCATTGGCACAGGATGCAAACGCTAATGTGAACCCGCAGAAAGCTGCGAATGATAGCAGGCGGGTCTTAAATAATTCCTTTTTCATTGTCTGTTTCTTCTTTTTCGATTTTGTTTTCTTTACTTGGTTAATAACTCTCTCTCTCTTAGTCTTCCCATGAAGAATGCTCGGTTGCTTCTTCGCTTTCTGTCATCCAACTTGGAGCCTGCTTGGCATCACCAGAGGTTCCGCCTGACTGGGCTGGGTTGTGCTGACCGGGGTAAGACGTGTCCATCAAATAAGTGGTTTCGCTTACTTGGATTATCATGCAACATGGGGCAGAATAATCCTTCTTTTCTTGTTTCTTTCTCATTGCTTTTTGATTTGATTAAAAATAGTTGTTACTGTTCTATAGATGTGGCTTCATTACGCCACCTTTATATATACATCCTGACGATCTCATTATTTATCCTTTCTGATTGCCTGATTTTTCCTTTCTGATTGCTTGCCCTCTCCCTCTCTACAGGCAGACAGCATATCACTGCTGCCTGCCTGAGAAATCAACGAGAGAAAACAAACTATTATTAGAGAATTACAATTATCTGTTACGGTAAAATCAGTGCTAAAAACGTTCTTATTTTGCTTTCTTGACAGCTCGCAAATAGGTACAAAAAAGCGAACAAAGGAAACTCCTAGAAGTCCTTTGTTTACAAGCGTTACGCCACGCTTCGCGCGCGCGTAGGATGGAAGAAAAAAAGTATGATTAAACGCTAGGTGCGCCTGTGTGTGTGTGTGTGTGTGTGTGTTAGCAAAATATCTGAAACTACCAAATATAAAGCACTAAAAAAGGCAAAGAAACTAAGATTTCTTTGCTGTGCTAAATTTATCTGATATGTCGTTGCTAATTTGTTCACGGTCGCAAAGGTAAGAAGAATAAATTGAATGGGCAAGGAAAAGATGAAAAAAACTCACCCCGCGAGGAATGTGTCGAAATGCAAATACCCTTTTGATAATCTTACAGTCTGAAACAATCCAATAAAAATAACCATTTCTGTACCCGATTTTGAGTAAGAAAATGGTCTTTTCTTTGCCTTTAAAAGAATCCTACTTATAAATTGAAGGTTGTCAAGTTATTAATTTGCATTTTGACACATCCTCGTCTTGTTAGGGGGAAGAGAATATAGCTATGATAACAACCAGGGGCATAGCTCCTTATTCATGATAGCTATTTAGCTTTGAAAGATAGAACTTCTTAAAGTCGCTCCATCGATAGTAATATGGTGTAGAGGTCTTTGGAAGGGGTAGCGTCGCTTCCTCCTCGTTGAGTAAGACCTTCACGAGAACATCAGCTTTTGGATTCTTCGGATTCTTATAGAAAACAAACTGGATGTTAGCAGCCATAGGGACAATGCGTGTAGAACTCCAACCCTTTAGGGTAAGACTGTCAATGTCTGAAACCTTGATGTCATTGTTATTAAGATTCAGTAGGCACGTCAATGGCATAACCATCGTGTCATGACCGAAACGAAGGGTTGCACCTGGGTGAGGGAGCGCCAGACAAGAATCAGCATCAGTGATAATCTTACGCAAGAGATTACGCTGTGAGAAAGGTTGATTACCTCCGCTTTGTGGTGCACTGGCATAACGTAAGTACCACCAAGCATTGCTCCTCTGCCATAGTCGGTACAACTCATCGGCTGTAAAGAGGTTGTATAGCGAGAGCGAATGGCGTATCTCTGAGTTCTGAACAATGCTTGCCAAACTGAAAAGGTCGAAGGTAAGCTGTCCTGCATCCACCTTCTTTGTCACGTATTCCTTATCCTTAAAGAGACGAGCCATCAACGGTTTGGTGTCAATATTGCGTTTACCCCACTCGTCAATCGTATTCTTTATAGCACTGCTATCCCTTTGATGAGAGAGTTTCTTGTCTGGTTGCTTCATAAAATACATGTCATGTGCGCTCGCATCATGCCTAATTCTTAAACGAGGATTATGCCGAATCAGTTCCTGCAGTTCGTTCTCCATGGATAGAATACAGCGGATAACGTCCGTCGACTTGGCATCCACCCATACCGAATCACGGAATACAGAAGGGAAACGACGATACATTCTTCGTGCAATCTGCTGATGCTGCTGTGCTCCTAATGGTGTCAACTCTCCCCATCGTTTATAAGACTCTGCATACATGAGGCGTAATTTCTTCAAGATGTCCTTTCCTTCATTGGTCAACACACCAGCCGAATCAGCTTGCTGTAGGGTTTCTATAGGACGGAGATACTGTTGCTCATGAATGAGATAGCGTGATCCATGTCGCCCATAATGCGATAAATATACAGGAAGATAGCCTGAAGGAGCAGGCGTTAGCCTACCCGAAGGAGCTGGGTAAGCAAGGTAATTGTTGGCAGAAAGCTCAGGATGCTCACTGATCTGCTTCCTGAATGATTGTGCTGTGACGTGTAACGATGCTGAGATGGCTAACGCACAAAGCAAGATAAGTTGTTTTTTCATATCGTTGTGATTTGATCTAAACTACTGTGCAAAGGTAATCATTTTCTATAAACATACGTAATAGAGTTTAAGTTAAAGGCTCATTCCATGTAAATGTCTATACTGCTTTATCCCATTCTTATGGTATTGCTGGTGTCGTTTATGCCCTCCGCACTAATGGTGCTCACCCTCCGCACTATATGTGCTGAGCATTAGCACCAATGGTGTTGGGAATCTACACATAGGTAAGGAAGGGTAGGATTGGTCTGTTGTGAACCTATAAGCGTATGGAATAAGGTACTAAACGATAGTCTAAAAATACTTAAAACACTTTTGTTTACATGTAAATATCAAAGATAAATACTATCTTTGTTTCGTTCATAGTAGGTTGACTATGCGCAAACTTGACTATAAAAAATTACAAACTAACATAAACAATTATGCTACGAAAAACGTTTTTCATCATTGCCATGTGCTTGGTAGGACTGAGTGCATGGAGTATGGGAGTAGGAAACAAGGTACGTGTGGGTGTTTTCCAAGGTAATGGCGGTGCACAAACGTGTATTTGGGAAACGATTGCATCCATACAATTGGATCCTGATATGACGGTCAGAACTATCACTACGGGTGATATTGCGAACGGTGCATTGAAGGATTTGGATGCTATCATCATCCCAGGAGGTGAGGGAGTGACGCAGTATATGAATCTTGGAGAGGAGAACATGGAACGAATAAGAAACTTTATTCGTTCTGGAAAAGGTGCTGTGGGTATCTGTGCTGGTGCCTATCTCTTTACAGACACACCAGGATATGCTTGTATGCACATCAATGGTGGAAAGGCAATTGATATCGTGCATGATAACCGTGGGCATGGTATATCAGCCTTCTCCCTCACGGCAGAAGGTAAAAACTATTCCCTGAACTTGCTAAGCGTGATAAGTCATACGTCATGTATTACGAAGGTCCTGTCCTTGTCAAGAGTGACAGTTATTCCACTTCCTTACACAACTATGGCGATAATGGAGACCGATGTGCATGAAGAGGGTAATGCCCCAGCAAACATGACGAATAATCGACCTTTCTTTATCGCCAATGAATATGGGAAAGGACGTGTCTTTAGTAGTATCTCACACCCAGAGGCAACACAAGGAATGATGTGGATGATACCACGCATGGTGCGTTGGACATTACGCATGCCAGTTGTAGCATATTCGAAGCGGGTCGTTAATCCCGATTTATACAATCGTGAGATTCTCATGACGAAAGATGATTTGAGAAAGGAACGTGGATATTATAGAACATTCTTATATGGTTCGCCTAATGAGAAGATAGCAGCACTCGACTGGTTACAGGCATGTCGGTCATGGGATGCTAAGCGTTGGGTGCAAGGATTACTCTTTGATAACAGCCCTGCAGTAAGAGAACGGACGGCTCGCTTTATTGCTGAAACCGATTATCTTCCTTTCTTATCAGACTTAGAAGCAGCTTGTAGGGTAGAGCGTGATGAGCAAACGAAACAAAGAATGGTGAAGCATCTTGAGCATCTGAAAGCGCTACTGGCGCATAAATAATACTCGTCTTGTAGGGGCTATTATTAGGTAGAAACGTATTAGATTCAGTCACTGCTCCGAATGAGTAGTTGCTTAAAAAACAAACTTTCCTGTCACTTCTGTCATTCAAAGTTATGGGTTAATGCGCTTAGAGACAGTGCTGTTATGAAAAATGTTAAATGTGACAGCAAAACGAAATTAAACTTATTATGGTAATAGGGGGTAATAAGTTCTTCTCGTTTTAGTAGTTTTTCACTCCGCTTTTGGGAAGAGTCAGATTTTGGTTCGATGATGATAGAATAAAAAAAGGCAGTTTCGAATCAAGCTTCGAAACTGCCTTTTCTGTTTGACAAAATCTCCTTTGAGATTAAGAAGTGGACCTGGTGGGAGTCGAACCCACGTCCGCACAAGGAAACCATACGCTTTCTACACGTTTATTCCAGCCTTCGATTTTCGTATGTCGGCAAGACCTGGACCACCAACCGACATCTTATCCTCTAAATTTTCATCAGTGCATCGAGGCATACACTGACTATTTCCGATTGAACCTGCATCGCTTACTCTCCAGATTCGGAACAACATCCTCGGAGCGATGTCTCGTCCAACTATCTAATAGTCGGATAAAGCCAGTAACCTACTGTACTTCGGTTAGGCAGCGAGAGCGTAATTGTTTTCGCCAATTAATTTTTCGATAACTGAGATTTAGGAGCCAGTCAACAATGCTCCGCGTGCTTACGTACCATCTCGTCTTGCCGTCAAATCCAAACAAGCCCATAGTACTATGAGGAATTTTATAGGTTTAAGGAGACGTCAGTCGCCCTTGTTTTTCTATTCTTTCCTCTTCTGTTTCCACTGAATCAGACTGCAAATATAAGGAGAGTTCACGAAACTACCAAATCTTTAAGTACTTTTCTGCTTAATTTCATAGATAATTGCCCTCTGTCTGAAATTTATTGTAACTTTGCAAGCACAACGCATTTGCGATGAAGATACAAGACATACAGAAACTATACGCTATGCTGCCACAGGCAGGAGCGATACAGAAGATACAGAAAGATAAGTTGATAAGAACTGTTTTTCTGCAAGGACTCGTGGCTTCAGCTGCTCCGATGTTCTTTGCATCAATAGCTGAACGATGGAAGACAACGACTGTTTTCGTGTTGAATGACAATGACGAGGCGGGTTATTTCTACAATGACCTCAAGACTATTGCTATGCCTGCAGATGGTGAAGGAAAGGTGGCAGAGGTGCTGTTTTTCCCATCGTCTTATCGTCGTGCAGTGAAATATGGACAACGTGATGCGGGTAATGAAATCCTGCGTACAGAGGTGTTAACACGTCTTTCTGCCCTTGCCTCGGGTGCTGACAACGCTCTACCGCTTTATATTGTGACTGAGCCTTCAGCCCTTTCAGAACTTGTTGTGTCAAAAAAGCAGTTGGATGAACGTCGTTTGACATTGACAGTTGACCAGCATATTGATATTGTGGAGGTGGAGAAAACCTTACGTTCTTTTGGTTTTACAGAGACGGATTACGTCTATGAACCAGGTCAGTTTGCTGTGCGTGGTAGTATTATAGACGTCTATTCCTTCTCAAATGAACTTCCTTTCCGTATCGATTTCTTCGGTGATGACATAGAAACCATTCGCAACTTTGAAGTGGAGACGCAGCTGTCTACTGAGAAGTTGACACGTATTGAGATTGTTCCAGAGCTGACAATGATGTCAGAAGAGAAGGTACCTTTCCTACAGTTCTTACCAGAAGATGCCGTGTTGGCATTTAAGGACTTCCTCTATGTGCGTGATGCGATTGATAATATCTATCAAGAAGGCTTTACTAATCAGGCTTTGACAGAGAAGTTAGAGGGTAAGACGGAGTTAGAACAGCGCGAATTGGAAGTGGCTTTCCGTAAGGAAGGACAACTGGTGCCAGCCTCACGTTGGATGAACGATGCACTTGATTTCCGTCGTATAGAGTTTGGTATGAATCACTCTACCTCTGATCAAGCAAAGAAGAAGGATGGTTCATGGGCTACTATTAACTTCAGTACCTCGCCACAACCACTCTTCCACAAGAACTTTGACTTGCTGTCTAAGACGCTTCGTGACTATCTTCTGCAAGGTTATAAACTCTATATCTTTGCAGATAGCGAGAAGCAGACTATACGTTTGAGGGATATCTTCGATTCATTGTCAGATACAAATGTCTCACCTGACTCTGAGAATCTGTCTGTAGCTGAACTGTCTGGGGAGGGGCAGGACGCGACGGTGGGAGCTTTACCTTTCACGCCAGTCAATCGAACACTACATGAAGGTTTTGTTGATAGTACGTTGAAAGTATGTTTCTTTACCGATCATCAGATTTTCGACCGTTTCCATAAGTACAACCTCAAGTCAGACAAGGCTCGTCAAGGTAAGATGGCTTTGACAATGAAAGAGCTGCAGGAGATGGAACCTGGTGACTTCTTAGTGCATGTTGACTTTGGTATAGGTAAGTTTGCTGGTCTGGTTCGTGTACCTGCTGGTGATTCATATCAAGAGATGATACGTCTTGTTTATCAGCATAATGATATTGTGGACGTATCTATTCACTCGCTCTATAAGATTAGTAAGTATCGTCGTGGTGATAGTGGTGAAGCACCACGATTGTCTGTTCTTGGTTCAGGTGCTTGGGATCGACTGAAAGAAAAGGCGAAGAAGCGTATCAAGGATATTGCTCGCGACCTTATCAAACTTTATGCTAAGCGACGTCGTGAGAAGGGATTTGCCTTTTCTCCAGACTCGTTTATGCAGCATGAATTGGAGGCTTCATTCCTTTATGAAGATACGCCCGACCAGTTGAAGGCTACACAAGAACTCAAACAAGATATGGAGAGCGCACGTCCGATGGATCGTCTGGTTTGTGGTGACGTGGGCTTTGGTAAGACGGAGGTAGCTATTCGTGCTGCTTTCAAGGCTGCTGTAGATAATAAACAGGTAGCTGTGCTTGTGCCAACAACTGTATTAGCTTTCCAGCATTACCAAACTTTCAAGAAGCGATTGAAGGATATGCCTGTGCGTGTTGACTACCTCTCACGTGCTCGCAGTGCTAAACAAACTAAACAGGTGTTGGAGGATTTGGCAGAGGGAAAGATTAATATTCTTGTTGGTACGCATAAGTTGATAGGGAAGTCGGTGAAGTGGCATGACCTCGGACTACTTATCATTGATGAAGAACAGAAGTTTGGTGTGTCTACAAAGGAGAAACTTCGCCAGCTGAAAACAAATGTTGACACGCTGACAATGTCGGCAACGCCTATTCCACGTACGCTCCAGTTCTCGCTGATGGGTGCACGTGACATGAGTATTATGCGCACACCACCAGTCAATCGTTATCCTATTCAGACGGAGATAGTCCCCTTCTCATACGAGTTGATAGCAGATGCTATTAACTTTGAGATGAGTCGTAACGGGCAGGTTTATTTCGTCAATAACCTCGTTAGTAATCTTCCTGAGATAGCAAATCTTATTAAGAGATACGTTCCCGACTGTCGTATCGCCATCGGACACGGACAGATGAAGCCTGAGAAGCTGGAGGAGATAGTGATGGGCTTTATGAACTATGATTATGATGTACTGCTTTCAACAACGATTGTAGAGAATGGTATTGATATTTCCAACGCCAATACTATCATCATCAACGATGCCCAACGCTTTGGCCTCTCCGACCTGCATCAGATGCGTGGACGTGTGGGGCGTTCTAATAAAAAAGCTTTCTGCTATTTTCTTACTCCACCTTTGGCTGCACTAAAACCTCAGGCACGTCGCCGTCTGGAAGCATTGGAAACCTTCTCCGATCTTGGTAGTGGATTTAATCTTGCTATGCAGGACCTCGATATACGTGGTGCAGGAAACCTCTTAGGCTCTGAGCAAAGTGGATTTATAGAGGATTTGGGATATGAAACCTATCAGAAAATTCTCAATCAGGCAGTAATTGAACTGAAAAACGATGAGTTCCAAGAACTTTATCAAGAGGATATGAACGACGGAAAGCTGATTACGGGCAATGATTTCATAGATGATTGTGCCATAGAGAGCGATCTTGAGATGTACTTCCCCGATAACTACGTACCTGGCAGTTCAGAGCGTATGTTGCTTTATCGTGAGCTTAATAATATTGAGAAGGATGAAGACCTCGAAGCCTATCGTAAGCATCTACAGGATCGTTTCGGCCCTGTTCCCCCTCAGAGTGAGGAATTAATGCAGGTTGTTGTGCTCCGTCGTATGGGCAAGCAGATAGGCTGTGAGAAGATTATCCTTAAGCAAGGACGTATGCAAATGCAGTTTGTGTCTGACCCTAATAGTGTCTATTATCAGAGTGCAGCCTTTGACAAGATTCTCAACTATATTGGTCATCATCCTCGCCGTTGCAATCTGAAGGAGCGGAATGGTAAGCGTTTTATGGTGGTCAGCGATGTTATGACGGTGAGAGAAGGAGTGATGATTTTGCGTGAGATAGAGCATCCTCTATCATGATCTTTGATAGAGGATAGGTTTACAGTTCCCTCACTAACCAATGTTTGTTGACTAAAGTGATGTAATTAAGAAAGGATTATTTTTGCTGTGGAACTAACTATACTTCTTTGTTCTAAATCGGTTTATTAGGTCATAAATCCATTATCCTTATTATATTGCTTCCTAATCGCCCAACAAAATATATTCTAGCTCTAATGAACCGATTTAGGATAAAGGTAAAAGAGAAAGTTCTTACTCTGTCTTTTTCTCGGTTATTCTATCTAAATGATATATTTCTTTAGGATTTCCTTGCCAATTCTAAAAAGAAGTCTTACCTTTGCGCCCGTGAACAAATTAGCAATGACATATCCAGCCAATTCAGCGCAGCAAAGAAACTTTGATTTCTTTGCCTTTTTTAGTGCTTTATATTTGGTAGTCTCAGATATTTTGCTAACACACACACACACACACACACACACACACACAGGCGCACCTAGCGTTTAATCATACATTTTTTCTTCCATCCTACGCGCGCGCGAAGCGTGGCGTAACGCTTGTAAACAAAGGACTTCACGGAGTTTCCTTTGTTCGCTTTTTTGTGCCCGTTTGCGAGCCGTCAAGAAAGCCAAATAAGAACGTTTTAGGCACTGATTTTATCACAAAAGATAATTGTAATTCTCTGATAATAGTTTGTTTTCTCTCGTTGATTTCTCAGGCAGGCAGTGGTAATACGCTGTCTGCCTGTAGAGGGGGGGGAGTGTGCAGACGGTTAAGAGGGTTATTAGGATGTATATAATAGAAGGTGAGCAACAAAGCCACATAGAGAGTAGATAACAACTATTTTAATCAAATCAAAAAGATGATGAAAACAAAAGAAAGAAAAGTCTATCATGCGCCACAGTGCCAGATAGCACAAGTGAGTGAAGTAACTTCTCTTATGTCTACCTCTTTCCCTAGTCAGCACAACCCAGGCCATCACGCTTCAGGTCCATCAAGTGCTAAAGCTGTAACAGAATGGGAAGACGTAGATGTAGAGAGCGGTAAAGAAAGTTCTTCTGCATGGGAAGATTAAGCAAGAGAGTTATTAACAAAAAACAGAATCACAAAGAACAGACAGACAATGAAAAAGAATTTATTTAAGACACGCCTGTTATCGTTCGCCGCTTTCTGCGGACTTGCGTTGGCTTTCGCATCGTGTGCCAATGAAGACGTAGCACAGGGCACAACTGGCACAGAGACTGATAACGATAAAAACCTCACTACCTTTGTTGCAGGTGATGAGGCTAAAACCCGTACCACAATGGATTACACCAGTGGTAATTTCTTTTGGGAGGCTGGCGACTATATCTATGTAAAGGACGACAACAACGTATGGCGCAAGAGTAGCAACGCTCCAACAGGTAAGGTTGCCTCTTTTAAGTTTAAGGTGCCTGGCAAGTTTACTGCAAGCGCCAGCTATAAGGTTTATTACCCTGGCAAGAACGGTAACAATGATCAGGTAACAATTCCAGCAGCTCAAAGCCAATCAGAGCCAAACAGCACCGCTCACTTTGGTGTGTCAGGCGACTGCGGAACAGCCACAGCAACAGGAACCGTAGGTGGTGGTTCATTCTCTTTTGCGCTTGATCATCAAGCAGCCATCCTTGTTCTCCAGCCTTATAACCCAAACGCAACCTTAAATGATTGCTATCTGACGAAAGTTGAAGTAACTTCCGACAATAACATCACAGGAACTTACACGCTTGACCCATCAAGTGGCGAGCTTACCGGTACAGGTACAGGTAAACAGATTGTTGTTACAACATCAGGAAGCAGTACTTCGCCTAATGGTTTCCCAATAAAGAAAGTAGCCAGCGTAACAGATAACAGTGCTTATGTGCTTATCAAAGCGGGTACACATACGCTCACAGTAAAATACACCTTAAAAGATATTGCCACCAATGTTGAGGGAACTATCACTAAGACCCTAAGTGCTTTCAATTACGACAAGAACACCTACTACGATATGACAGCCAATCTTGACATAAAGGATTACGACGGCGACCATTACTACATGTGGGATGCTCAGGAACAATATTGGAAAGGATTCGAATGGACAAAGAACTTGGCATCAGGTGTAGGCCAGCCAACTCTCAGCCAAGGTCTTTCAGGCGCAACAACTTCCAGCAACTACGCTCAGAACAACACTGACTCACGTTACTACCACGAGGGCGGCGGTTCAGGTCGTTTCGATGCCACCCAGACTTGCGCAGGTCTTCCTAACGCTAACGAGATGTCTTGGTATTGCATGTACGGCGATCCTCGTTGGGATGCAGATGAATTATGGACTACTATGGGTCATTTATATAAAGGTGGTATGTGGTTTAAGAAGAGGTCCGTGTTGATAGCAGAAGGTAAATACGACACTGAAATATCTGCAGATAATACAACAGATTTACGTACAACACACAAGACTTATACCAACACCAGTAGCAGTATTAACTCTGGTGTTCCTTCTGATGCCGATCTAAGTAATTACTTTTATCTACCTGTCTTGGGTTACTACGACTCTGGTCAGCTGAACATCGTTGGCCTCGGCTGCGCCTATTGGGCGTCAAGTGCTCACCCGTTGGGTAGCGACGTCACGTACGCCCTGTACTTCGAAAGTGGTATCGTCGCCGTGCAAAACTACTACCGCAGGCACGGGTTTAGGGCTGGGCAGTTCCAGTAGTCCTAAAAGCCCCACCCCAACCCTCCCCAAAAGGGGAGGGAGCCTAACGGGATAAAGGGAGGATGGGAAACAAGAAAAAAATCTAACGGGTTAGAAACTTGCGGGGAACGTGTTAGCAAGAAATTTCTAACGCTTCGGAAGAAAATTTCTCTACGGTGAGAAATTTACGTACCTACGGTTGGAAAGAAATTTTTCACAAAGGAAAATTTTCTTCTGACCGTAGGAAAATTTAAAGCCCATCTTTGTCTCTGAAATAGATGACTGGATGTTACAATTTTCTATAAACGGAGATGCTATTATCTTGAGGACAAAGAAGGTTTCTAACTGGAAAAAACAAAGAGAAAACCATTGACACTACAAACTGGATAAAACCTTATTCAGACGAGAACATGAAAAACGGAGAATAAACCATGGAACAAACCAAGGTGTAAATGCCGTAAAAACTTAAATATTTACTTTTAAAAACAAAACAATTATGAAGATTAAACTCCAAAAGAAAAAGAATCCGCAGAAGCGGACAGAAGAAAAGTATTATGCTAATCCTGTAAATCTTGGGAAGAAGACCTTGCGGGATGTTGCGCGTGACATTGCAGGGCGTTCTTCGCTGACCCGTGGTGACATTGAGAACGTGCTGGCGAACTTTATGGATTGTCTGCCTCATTATCTCCGCGATGGTTTTAGCGTGCAGTTAGGCGAGTTTGGCACAATGCGCCTGACACTGTCAAGCGAGGGGGCTGCGACGGTAAAGGCTTTCAAGACGGAGACGATCAAACCGCGCGTAACATTTACGCCAGGTGTGGAACTAAAGGCCGCTTTGCGCGAGAACTCGTATGAGACAGTGAAAGAGGAAAAATCGGGCTCTAAGGAAGAAGGGGGCGGAAAGACTCCCGGACCTTCGCCAGAAGGCTAAAAGGGGGCTTGCCAGTTAGGCAAAGATAAATGAAAAAAGAGTTCGCGAACAAATCGAAAATTGTTCGCGAACTTTTTTGATTGAGTAAATCAGGGAATGAAGATTGAATGGTATAAGGACATACGCTTCAATGATATGCTTTAAGACAGAATAACATGAGAACATAATATATTTTAGACAGAATGTGTTTTTTATACAGAACAAGATGATGGACATAGAAGAAGACTGAAAGGTAAACAGTAATAAAAGCATGGAAAAACTTGCAAAACTCATAAATGATGCTTAAATTTGCGTACATTAGAAAATCAATAAATAAAGAATTATGATTAAGAAGTATGTAGAAGAGAATAAAGACAGAATGCTCGAGGAGTTGTTCAGTCTGATACGCATACCAAGCGTAAGTGCACAACCAGCTCATAAGGAGGACATGGTACGCTGTGCTGAGCGTTGGAAGGAACTGCTGCTTGAGGCTGGTGTTGACAAAGCTGAGGTGATGCCATCAAAGGGTAATCCAATGGTTTACGCTGAGAGAATGGTTGACCCTAATGCAAAGACGGTATTGGTTTATGGTCACTATGACGTGATGCCAGCTGAACCTTTCGAACTTTGGAAGACTGAACCATTTGAGCCAGTTATTAAGGATGGTCATATCTGGGCACGTGGTGCTGATGATGATAAGGGTCAGTCATTCATGCAGGCAAAGGCATTTGAGTATCTTAATAAAAATGACTTGTTGAAGCATAATATGAAGTTCATCTTTGAAGGTGAGGAAGAGATTGGCTCTGGTAGCCTCGGTCCATTCATTGAGGAGCATAAAGAACTCTTAGCTTGCGATGTAATCCTCGTTTCTGATACTGGTCTTATCGGTCCTGATACTCCTTCTATCACAACAGGTTTGCGTGGTTTGTCTTACTGGCAGATAGAGGTTACTGGTCCTAATCGTGACCTTCACTCAGGAACTTTCGGTGGTGCAGTGGCTAACCCTATCAATGTCCTTTGTAAGTTGATAGCTGACGTAACTGGTCCTGATGGTAAGATTCTCATTCCTGGCTTCTATGATGATGTTGAGGAGGCTTCTGATGAGGAGCGCAAACTTGTTGCATCAATTCCTTTTGATGAAGAAGAGTATAAGAAGTCTCTCGGTGTGAAGGCACTCTTTGGTGAAGAAGGTTACAGTACTATTGAGCGTACCGGTTATCGTCCAACATTTGATGTATGCGGTATCTGGGGTGGCTACACAGGTGATGGTGCGAAGACCGTTATTCCTTCAAAGGCATATGCAAAGCTTTCTTCACGTCTTGTTCCACATCAGAATCATACAAAGATTAGCCAGTTGGTAGTAGACTATTTCAACAGTGTTGCTCCAGATTATGTTACTGTGAAGGTTGAGAAACATCACGGTGGTCATGGTTATGTCTGTCCTATCGACTTCCCAGCCTATAAAGCAGCTGAACGTGGCTTCGAAGCTGTATTCGGTAAACGTCCACTGCCAGTACGTATCGGTGGTAGTATTCCAATCATTTCTACTTTCGAGAAGTTGCTCGGTGTGAAGACTGTTCTCATGGGCTTCGGCTTGGAGTCAAATGCTATTCACTCTCCGAATGAGAATATGCCAGTAGATCTCTGGTTGAAGGGAATTGAGACAATCATAAACTTCCACCTCGAATACGATAAGGAGGCGTAAGTTTGACATTAAGACACACTGTAAGGTGTGTTAAGACATAGTAACAAAGGAACATTGTTCTCTGTAGTAACAGATTCTTTTATTTAATGGCTTTTATTGCAGGGAATGATTTTCCTTTTACTTTTTATAAAAACCATTGCGTACATACACGTTGGTTGTGTTGGTAGGAATGGACTGGAATAAAACAGAGTAGATTGTGTCAAAATAAAGTAGAGAAAGTCAGTCTGCTATAGTAACAGTCTCATTTAAGTGAGTTTAGTAATGATAAAATAATCTTTAAATTCATGTTATTATGATTAAATATCTATACATTATAGCATCTTTAATGTTATTTCTCTTTGTGGGATGTACAAAAGAAGACGTAGATGTAGATGGTGACTACAAGTATGTTAAGACGGATACGATAAGCGTATTATCACATAAAGAAGACTACTTCTATCCAGGTACATCTATTAGATCGAAAAATAAAGGCTACGTTATAGTAGACAAAGATATGAGAAAATCTGTTGTATCTCATATTGATGGATTTGATAGTATCTATGAAGAGGGACACGAATACCTTATCATAGTAAAAGTATATGGTCCACGTTATGAGATGCCAGATTTGTATGGATATAGATACAAGTTTGTTAGTTTAATTAGTAAAAAGTAAATTAAATCTGAACCTCCTGTATTTATTTTCTAATGTTTATCTACAATTGATTTGTACTACAATAGTTTCTAAGTTGTATAAAGACAAAGTCACTTGTGTAAATAGTAACGGCCATAACCCACTAAGGTTATGGCTGTTACTGTTATTTGGTTTAAATCTTAGTTCTTTATCTTAGGATACTTTCTGAACCAACCATCCATACGGAGTCGGATGACACCGAAGAAGGCTTCTGAGAAGATGCCACCGCTCATCTTGCTTGTTCCCTCACGACGATTTACGAAGATGACAGGTACTTCCTTAATCTTGAAACCAATCTTGAAAGAGGTGTACTTCATCTCGATTTGGAAGGCATACCCCTTAAAACGAATCATGTCTAATGGAATTGTCTCAAGAACACGACGACGATAGCATACGAAACCCGCTGTCGTGTCATGCACGTGGAAACCTGTTACTGCACGAACATACTTGCTGGCAAAGTAACTCATCAATACACGTCCGATAGGCCAATTTACAACGTTTACTCCACTGACATAACGTGAACCAATTGCAACATCGTAACCTTCGTCATGGGTTGCAGCATAAAGGCGAGGAAGGTCGTTAGGGTCGTGGCTAAAGTCAGCATCCATCTCAATAATGTATTCGTAGCCATGTTCTAAAGCCCACTTGAAACCTGTGATATAGGCTGTACCCAAACCTAATTTACCAGAACGCTCAATGATAAAGAGACGATCAGAGAACTCCGTCTTAATCAGATTATGTACGATTTGTGCCGTCCCATCAGGACTACCATCGTCAATTACCAGAATGTGAAAAAGTTTCTCCAATCGGAATACCGCTCGGATTATCTTCTCTATATTCTCCTTTTCGTTGTATGTCGGTATAATTACAATGCTATCGCTTGTCATAGATTTTTGTTTTTATAGGACAAATGTAGTATAAAAATATGATACTAACAAGTTTTTGTCTATTTTTATTGGTCTGGATTCTCTACGAAACCTTGGTATTCGGGAGAAAGACCAGCCATAACAGAATCGTATGCTTCATTTAGCGTTTGCTTCTCGAATTCAGCACCTTTTCCTTTTGGGAAGATTGGTTTGTGAATAGTGAGGCTAAGTCGATGCCATACAGGGAAATGCCAGTCCTTAGTACGAGGCATAACGTCGAAGGAACCATTGATGGTAAGTGGACATACTGGTAGCTGAAGCTCATCAGCTAACATGAAAGCTCCACGACGGAACTTACCCATGTGACCAGTAAAACTACGTGCACCTTCTGGGAATACGACGACAGACATTCCTTCACGAAGGGTTTCACGTGCAGTGTCGTATGTTTTTTTGATTTTACTTGCACCACTCTTATCCACATAAATATGATGTGCTTTCTCGCATGCTAATCCTACCAAAGGTATCTTACGGATAGCTTTTTTCATCATCCACTTGAAATTACGACCGAGAAAACCGTAAATCAGAAAGATGTCGAAAGCACCTTGATGATTGCTTACAAAGACATAGCTTTGCTTAGGATCAAGATTCTCACGTCCTTCAATCTTTACAGGAAGAAAGAGTATTCGAATGGTAAACCACGACCACCATTTCCCTGGGTAGTATCCCCAGAAATGTCCATTACCTATTTGACAGCCAATAGTTGTTGTTAATGCTGTTAGTATAGACGCAAAGAGGAAGAGCGGGAAGGCAATGAATAGCATGTAAATTCTATACAAAAACGTAATAACCAGCATGGCTATTGAGGATTGCCTTTGTTGTTGTGTTGCAGTATTACTCATAGATGTATCCTTTTTAATTTTAATTCTTAACATGTAATGTTATCACCGCTATTTCGTTAGGCATATTAAGGCGGAAGGGTACCAGACCACCCAATCCTGCTGTAATATATAGATAGCGTCCGTTCTGTTCATAAAGTCCATAATCCTCCTGTTGGCGGATACTTGTTGGTCGCCATCCAAAGATTTGCATCTGTCCGCCGTGTGTATGTCCGCTTAATGTAAGCTGTGCTGTGGTTTTAGGAAGAATAGAACGTTTCCAGGCTGATGGATCATGCTGTAACATAATCACAAACGGATTTGGTCCTATTCCTTGCATTGCTTTTCTATAGTTGGAATAGTTCGGGAATGGTGGTCTTCCGTCGTTTTCTGTGCCACAAACATATATAGACTCTTTTGCTGGTGATGTTATTTCTGTGTTTTGATTGCGTAGAAGAGTCCATTTTAATATTTTTTCTTCTGCTTTTATCAAGCGTACTTCCTCTGCAGCCTTCTCTTTAGCATTACCTTTGATGTATTCCGTATAGTCATGGTTTCCTAAGACAGAGATAGTCCCTTTCATAGGCTGACGGATTACTGAAGCCATTTTCTCAACCTCTTCAGGGCGTATGTTTTGTAAATCACCAGTAAAGCAAATGAGGTTGGCTTTCTGCTTTTCAATGCTATCCATCTCTGCTTTCAGAATCTTACTGCGCCAGCCATTGAAGGTGCCGAGGTGTAAGTCAGATACATGCACAATCCGATAGCCATCAAAAGACTTTGGTAAATCCTTAAAATAGAGGTCTACATGTTTTACTTGTATGTTAGAAACCCCATATGTGAGCCCATATATAAATGTTCCAACGGCAAAACAGCCAAGGAGTATACCTATATAATGTCCCCAGTTTTGATTTGTGCGGATGATATATTTCCGAATGATTGAACCCAAGAAGGAGGTGAGTGCAAAGATAGCCTTAGGTCCAACAAGCAAACCGAGAAGGAATATATATGTATTCAGCCAGGTGAGGTTGTTAGGCGCAAAGTCGCGTATGGAAGCCATAGCACAGGTATAGATGACCATACCGATAGAAGGTAACCACCATAACAGGCGTTGCCACCAAGCTATGGGGTAACGTTTGCGGAAATAGTGCATGTCTATATAGAGGTCAGACAGGACTATTATTAATATAAGATATACAACGATTCTGGCTATCATTTCTTCAATAGGGTAGAAGCAAGATACTTCCTTAACTCTTCAACAGGCTTATTACGACGACGTGCATAGTCTTCTAATTGGTCATCATCAATCTTTCCTAAGTCGAAATATCGGCTTTGAGGATGTGCAAACATAAAGCCCGATACGCTGGCATGAGGTACCATCATTCCACTTTCTGTAAGGTTGATACCAATCCCCTTCATATCCAATAGTTCGTACAAAAGAAAATTCATACTTGTGTCTGGGATGGATGGATAGCCCACAGCAGGGCGTATGCCTTGATATCTCTCTGCAAGAAGATCTTTTATAGTAAGTTGCTCATCAGCTGCATACCCCCAATACTTCTTGCGTACATCCTCGTGAAATTTCTCTGCTGTAGCCTCAGCTAATCGGTCAGCTAAGGTCTGCGAAAGCATACGTTGGTAGGGATCTTCCTCATTGTTGCTTGTAAATGCAGCATCAACAGAAGTTGCAAAGAGTCCAATTGCATCCTTGATATCTGAAGAGGCTGGGCGTATGAAATCTGCCAAACAGAGGTTTGGTTTGTCTGGAATAACTTTCTGCTGGCGCAACATTGGAACACGTGTACCATTGATAATGATATCATCGCCTTCACTATTGGCTTCACATAGTGCAAAGACAGCACGTGTGTGATATCTCCCTTCCATGTCAGCCAATAATTTCTCAGCTTCTGAATGCAACTCCAGTTGTGCATCTTTTGCCTTACCATTCATTGACCAAGCATAAAAGAAGTATGCCCAGTTGATGTAAGGAACTATTTCGCTGATATTGTATGTTATTATCTTACTTTTGTTATCTACTTTGTTTTCAATCATTATAACTTAGTTATCATTTCGAAAAGTAATCCTTTCACCATGTATGGTGTTATCAAACTCTTCCTTATTTAACAGGTGGTTTCCATTACAGAAGGTATGTAAGACACGCCATTGATAGGTGTGTCCCATCATTGGACTCCACTTGCATTTACTCTGAATACAATCTTCGTTCACCGTCCATGGTTGGTCTGGTGCAACGATAGTAATATCGGCTTTATAACCTTTACGTAGGAAACCTCGTTGGTCAATACGGAAAAGACGAGCCGGTGCGTGTGACATTAGGTTAACCATCTGTTCTATTGTAAGAACACCTTTGTCAACCAATTCAAGCATGGTGACGAGTGAGAACTGAACCATCGGCATACCTGATGCAGCCTTAGAGCAGCCACCTTGCTTCTGTGCCCATAGGTGTGGAGCATGATCAGTACCAATGACCGTAATGCGTCCATCCGTGAGTGCCTGACGAATAGCATCTCTATCAGTTATCGTCTTGACAGAAGGATTGCATTTTATGAGTGCTTTCTTTGTAAGATAATCCTCGTTAGAGAAAGCAATATGTGCAATAACAGCCTCTAAAGTAATCCTTCCTTCATCTTCTGGGTGATTAGCCAATGATAATTCTTTTGCTGTAGAGATATGAGCAATGTGCAGTTGTGTTTTGTACTTTCGTGCTAATTCCACAGCTAAAAGCGAGGAAGCCCAGCATGCCTCAGCACTGCGTATTTCCCAATGATGTGTAATATCTGGGTCGTCGCCAGATTGTTCTTTGGCAACTTTCATATTCTCGTTGATAATACCAGAATCCTCACAGTGTGTCATCACTGGCAGATTCAACTCTGCAGCAGTACGGAAAGTCATTTCTAATGCTTCTCGTCGATCAACAAGCATATTCCCTGTTGAGGCTCCCATAAAGAGTTTTATTCCCGGAATAGTGTGGATATCTAATTGAGGGAATAGTGTCTGATTTGTATTCGTTGCACCAATAAAGAAGCTATAGTTGACATGACTTGAGCGTTTTGCTCGTTCCCACTTGTCTTGTAAAGCCTCTAATGTTGTTGTCTGTGGACTGGTGTTTGGCATCTCAAAATAAGAGGTGACGCCACCATATGCAGCAGCACGACTTTCACTTTCAATGTCTCCCTTTTCCGTTAGTCCCGGCTCACGAAAGTGAACGTGATCATCAATAACACCAGGTAGTACAAAGCACCCCGTGGCGTTGACGATTTCGTCAAATTCTCCACGGGGTGTTTCGTTGTTTTCTATAATCTCTATGATACAATCGTCCTCTATGATGAGCGAACCAATAAAGCTTCGCCCTTCATTGACGATAGTTCCACCTTGAATGAGTCTCCTCATATATTATATTCTTTATTGTTAGAGGTTGTTTGTTGATTCTTCCGAGATAGGAAGTGAGAGAATTCTACTAAAGTAAGAAGGAATATATTACTAATAGTAGTTTTATTTTCTTTTGCTGTCATTTTAACATATTGTTTCAACATTCTATAATTCAATTAGTTAAATAACAGAATTGAGTGACGGAAGTGACAGCAACCTTCGTGTAGAATAAATAGTTTGTTGTCTATGAACTCTTTATCCGAAGCTCAAAACACTCCTATAGAACCTTATCAAGCAATCGTTCTATCAGCGTAGAACTTAGAACATACGATAGTCGGGACCATAACTTACTCTGGAATAGAGTCACCAGCCATCTGTGTAGGAGTCGGAGGTGCTACAGCAGCATTAGGAGTTGTTCCCGCAGCATCATTGGTTCCTGCAGGGTCAACCATTCCGTTCATCTCCTTTTGTGCTTGTAGGAAGTCGGTATAGAATGCTTTTATCTGAGGATTCTGCTTAAAGGTATCTGTAGCCTTCGACATAATGAATTCTATCCATGATGGCAACTGATTAATCGCATTGGCATACATATAATCATTCATCCATACAGGGTAAGCATTAGGTGTTGTCTCGTAGCTGATACGTGTAAGGAAACACCATGGACCAAGAATGTTATTGAAGTTCTCTGTAATGAACTTCGTAAAGAGTTTGTCACCCTTGTCATATACGTTCAATGCTTTCTTAATAAGTTGAGCATTCACTGTTTCCTCATCATGACCATTCATAATGGCAGCACTTTCCTCATGATCTATTTCTGCATATTGATTGCGTAGTTGTGTAAATTTCGTCCAGAAATCATTCAGCTTGTCATTCAGCGGTGTGCCACTGACACGCTGTTGTGTGTTGTCCAGTTTAACTGCAATATCTCCCTTTTCAATAACTACTGGGAACTGTAAGTTGATGTCATCCATGAATATCTGTGCGACCTTAGTAGAGTCGACGGTACCATGGAAAGCAAACTGACCATGAACGACGTCACATGAATCTAAGTTAATCAGTGAGTCAGCTTGGTCTGTTTTTAGGTATAACTTTCTTCCATCCAAGCTTGATACGTTGGATGTTCCCTGTATATTGAATGAGTTGGCACATGACGTAAACACGATAAGTGTTAGAAGTGCGTAAAGAATTTTATTCATAGATAATTAAACTGGTTCTATTTCTTCTCAGACAAAATTACATTCTATAATTGAAGCCGAGAAACTTTTTTATTCAAATTAAAACTATCTCTAAGCTTTTAGCTTTTTTTAGGTACTTGGACTTTCGCTTTCCTTCTTTAGTTCGTAGCTGATACGATGAGTAGTATACATCTCTATGATAGCAGAAATAAGTAGGAGTATAACCCAATTGTGATGGAAAATACTTACATAGCTGCTATAGCTATCTAATGAACCTGCAAAAACAGGACGAAGGAAATGGTAGGAGTCTTCTACCATAAAGAATCCTGCAAGAATGAATCCCCATCCTGCAAGTGACATAATCTTACGTAAACGACGAATTGAAAGAGATGTTCCAAGGTATCGCTGACGTGACTGCATAAGAGAAAAGGCAACAGCACCAGCAAGCATTAGCCAACAGGCTATTGGTTGAATCAAAAGGAAAGCGTACAAGCCTGCACCTATAACCATTATGATTCCTCCCAAAAGGTAAATAATTGATTCGAGTTTATTCAGTTGTCTCATTTTTAGCTGTGTTTTCAGTTTGATGCTCATCATCGCTCAACACGAAGATATCTTCGTTGTCAGCCTTCATGAAGTAACGCTCTCGGGCAACGCGTGCAATAGCCTTTGGGTCTGTCTTTAGTTCCTTAAGCTGTTGCATGTCATGCTGATATTGGCTGTCATACTTTCGGATTTCAGTTTTTAAGTCTTCAATCTGATAAGCATACTCTATACGTTTCATAAAACTGTTCTCATCTAAAACGCCTACAATGAGTACGCCCAAGATGATGACGATATGAAACTTAAATCGGCTGAAAAAATTGTAAATATGTCCGGTAATCTTACTCACTTCTTTACATTCTTTTTTGCAAAAGTAAGGAAAAGATTGCATATCGGAGCATGAAACATACATATTTTTAGCAAATTAACAATTTAATTCTTTCCTCCTTCCTCCTCTTTTCTTAACTTTTATTACCTTTGCATATACAATTAGAATTTGAAACTATGGATGAATATATTGTTTCGGCGCGAAAGTATCGTCCGATGTCCTTTGATTCCGTTGTTGGACAACAGGCGTTGACGACTACGCTGAAGAATGCTGTGAAGAGTGGTAAGCTGGCTCATGCCTACCTTTTCTGCGGTCCACGAGGAGTGGGCAAGACTACTTGTGCTCGAATTTTTGCGAAGGCTATCAACTGTGAACATCCAACAGCTGATGGTGAGGCTTGTAACGAGTGTGAGAGTTGTAAGGCGTTTGGAGAAGGAAGAAGCTATAATATCTTCGAATTAGATGCTGCCAGCAATAACTCTGTTGAGAACATCAAGTCATTGATGGATCAGACGCGTATTCCGCCACAGGTTGGTCGCTATAAGGTCTTTATCATTGATGAGGTTCATATGCTCTCTACAGCTGCCTTTAATGCTTTTCTAAAGACTTTGGAGGAACCGCCTGCACACGTTATCTTCATCCTTGCAACAACAGAAAAACATAAGATTCTCCCAACGATTCTCTCTCGCTGTCAGATTTACGACTTCGAGCGTATGACGGTTCCTAATATCATCAACCATCTTAAGCGTGTTGCTGAGAAGGAGAACATTCAATTTGACGAAGAGGCTCTGAACGTTATTGCTGAGAAAGCGGATGGCGGAATGCGTGACGCGCTCTCAATATTCGATCAGGCTGCAAGTTTCTCACAAGGAAATATCACTTATCAGAAGGTGATTGAGGACTTGAATGTACTCGATGCAGAGAATTATTTTAATATCATCGACCTTGCTTTAGAGAATAAAGTGAGTGAGATAATGGTTCTCTTGAACAGCGTTATTAATAAGGGATTTGATGGTGGACATCTTGTGAATGGTTTGGCATCTCATGTCCGTAATGTGTTGATGGCAAAGGATGCACAGACACTTCCTTTGCTTGAAGTAAGCGAACAACTGCGTAATCGCTATCAGTTGCAGGCACAAAAATGCCCTATCAACTTCCTTTATACGGCTTTGCAGATTATGAACCGTTGTGATGTGGAATATCGTCAGAGTTCTAATAAACGTTTGTTGGTGGAACTGACGCTCATCCAAGTAGCGCAAATTACGCAGAAGGATGATGATGTCCCAGCCTCGGGGCGCAGCCCTAAGCGATTAAAATCCCTGTTCAAGAATCTTATTCTGAAGGCTCAACAGAGACCGACTCCGCAGGTGGTCGGGAGCCTAAAGCGTGATGATACTGCTGCTCGTGGTTCTAATGATAGCGACGTAGTGTCTGTAGAGGTCGTGTCTTCACCAGAGAAACCCGTCACAGAAACGTCTGGCGTACGTCCTAAGGTGAATGTATCTTCTGGTCTTCCGAATTCTGTTAATCTCGGTTCATTGACGATGTCATTTGACAATCTACTCAAGACTGATAAGAAGAAAAAGCAGGATGAGGAAGTTGAAATAACTAATAAGGATGAACATGAAGGCTTTACACAGCAAGACCTTGTTGTGAGTTGGCGTGCTATGTGTTCACGAATGCCAGAGCGTATGCAAGCTTTGTCGCAACGCATGAAGAATATCACGCCTACTATTTCAGAGTATCCAGCAATCTTGGTACTTGCTGATAATAATATTCAGCTCAACGAAATGCTTGCTATCAAGTCGCGTATTCGTGCTACTTTGGCAAAGGAATTGCGTAATGGGCAGATTGAAGTAGAGATTCGTCTTGCTAAGCATGAGGAAATTAAACCTATGCTTACACCTCGTGAGTCTTTGAGTAAACTTTTGGAAACGAATCATCCTGTTAAGAAACTTATCGATACATTAGGTTTGTGCTTGGATTAAGTAACTCTGTTTCTGTCCTGTTACGGCTAATGTTGCTCATCAATATCTTACAGATAAATAAGAAGTTAGTGTTCTTTTAGCAGGAAAAGAAAGGCTTAAAAGTGGTTTACAGTCGGCTTTAAGTTGTTGTGTTGATGCTTCGCACGCTTGGTGCTGATGCCCCGCACATGTCGTGCTGATACTTCGCACATGTCGTGCTGATGGTAAACACGAATCTTATTGGGAGGTAAAAATGCTGCGTTTCTAAGTATTTTAGGCTGCTATAATTATCAATGACATTCTGTATTGAGGGTATACTATTCTGGTTCTATTGGACAGCAAAAGAAGAATTTAATATTTTCAGAAGCATATACGTACATTATTATAAAAGTTAAAATAGCGTAATGGTAGTTCTATTCGGCATTATTTCAGTATTTTTGTACGTTATTTAGGCAATGAGAAATAAGAGCATTATATTCCTATTATCCTTTGTTGTTGTTTTTGCAATGGCAAGTGTCAATATGCCTGTGCCTCAAGGTAAGAAAACCAAGAAGGCTAAGGCAAGTGCTGTTGTGGTTGATACGCTATTGGAAAGACAAAGTCCAAAGGATGGTAAGGCGGTCGATAAGAATATCCCAGATACCACAAAGATGGATTCTCTTCAGTTGGCTATCTATCATCATAATAAAGCAATAGACGATTCTATTCGTGCCGATAGCATGATGCGTGCACGTTCGAATGGAATTGATGCACCTGTTAAGTATTCTGCAGAGGACTCTCTCGTTTATGATGCAGAGTCGGGTACAGCATATCTGTATGGTAACTCAAAGGTTGATTATGAGAATATGAAGCTTACGAGTGACAAGGTACATATGAATCTTGATAAAAGTACTGTGCGTGCAACAGGTACAGTCGATTCTACAGCAGAGGGTGGAATCAAGGGAAAGCCTGTCTTTACTATGGGTAAAGATGAATATAAGAGTGACACAATGGCTTTCAACTTTAAGTCAAAGAAAGGCTTGATTAAGGGTATTTATACCGAACAGCAAGATGGTTTCTTGAGTGGAGAAGTTGGAAAACGTGACTCTACGGGTTCTGTTTACTTGCAACATGGTCGTTACACTACTTGTGATAAGCCTCATCCAGACTTTTACATTGCTCTTTCTCGTGCAAAGGTTCGCCCAGGTAAGGATGTTGTCTTTGGACCAGCTTATCTCGTAGTGGCGGACGTTCCTTTACCATTGGCAATTCCATACGGCTTCTTTCCCTTCTCAAAGAAGTATTCAAGTGGATTTATTATGCCAAGCTATGGTGATGAAAGTGATCGTGGTTTCTATCTTCGTGATGGTGGTTACTACTTTGCCATTAGTGATAAGTGGGACTTGAAACTCTTAGGTGAAATCTACACCAGAGGTTCTTGGGGTGTTTCTGCAGCCAGCAACTACCGCAAGCGTTATAGATATTCAGGCTCATTCCTCTTTAGTTATCAGGATTCAAAGACTGGTGACAAAGGCTTGCCAGACTTTGCTGAACAGGAGAGTTTTAAGGTTCAGTGGAATCATCGCCAAGATCCGAAGGCGAATCCATATAGTTCGCTATCAGCAAGTGTGAACTTTGCGACATCAAGCTATGAGCGTAACAACCTCAATAGTATGTATAATCCGCAGACACTCACACAGTCTACGAGAACTTCTTCTGTAAGTTGGAGCACAGGTTTCTCAAGTATTGGACTCTCTTTGAGTGCTACTACAAACCTTGCACAGAATATGCGTGACTCTTCTATTCAGATAACACTGCCAGACTTGAACATTAGTTTGAGCCGATTCTATCCTTTCAAGCGTAAGCATCTTGTGGGTAAGGAACGTTGGTATGAGAAGATTTCGATGAGCTATACGGGTCAGTTGGCTAATTCTATCTCAACGAAGGAAGATAAACTCTTACACTCTAATCTGATTAAAGACTGGAAAAATGCTTTCCAGCATACAATCCCTGTACAGGCAAACTTCACCTTGTTTAATTATATCAATGTGACGCCATCTTTCAATTTCACGGACCGTATGTATTCTAAGAAAGTGACACGTGGATGGGATAATATACATCAGAAAGAGGTGGTAAGAGATACTACGTATGGTTTCCATAATGTTTACAACTGGAGTATGAGTGTGGGTGCCAGCACGAAATTATATGGTTTCTGGGTACCTAATAGAAAATTATTTGGCGATAAGATTCAGGCTATCCGCCATGTTATTACGCCACAGGTTTCTTTCTCATACTCACCAAACTTCGGTGCACGTCGTTATGGCTACTATGATAGCTATCAGTACACAGATGCAAGTGGTAACGTGAAACTTATTGAATACTCACCTTATCAAGATGAGCTTTATAGTGTGCCCGGTAAGTACAAGACTGAGATGATCAGTTGGGATGTTAGCAATAACATCGAAATGAAGATTAAGAGCGATAAGGATACTACTGGTTATAAGAAGATAAGTATCATTGATGAGTTAGGAGCAAGTATGTCTTACAATGCTGCAGCAGACTATCATCGTTGGAGTGACCTTAGTATGCGTCTGCGTTTGAAGTGGTGGAAGAATTATACCTTCTCAATGAATGCACAGTTTGCTACTTATGCTTACGAACTTGATGCTAATGGTAAGCCTTACGTAGGTAATCATACAGAGTGGGGATATGGTCGTTTACCTCGTTTCCAAGGTATGTCGCAGAACTTCTCATTCACTTTGAGTCCAGAGAAGTTGAAGAAGTGGTTCGGACGTAAGGATGATAAAGATGAGGATAAGGTGTCAGTAGATAGCGATGGCCCAGATACTAACATCGAATCAAACATGGATGATGACCTTGAAAAGGGAAAATATGCTGCTAAGAAGAAGCGTGGTAATATTGCTGAGACGGATGACGATGGTTACATGAGTTTCAATATGCCATGGTCATTGACAATCGGTTATGGTATTACGATGCGTGAGAATACAGCGGGTAGGTTCAATACTAAGACGATGCGTTACCCTTATAAGTTCACACAGACGTTGAACTTCTCTGGTAATATTCGTATCAGTGATGGCTGGAACATTAACTTCTCAAGTGGTTACGACTTTGAAAACCATGCGATGAGTATGACAACAGCCAGTCTGTCACGTGACCTCCACTGTTTTAATATGAGTGCTTCTGTAGTTTTAGCACCATATACATCTTACAACTTTACCTTCCGTTGTAATGCTGCAACGCTGACAGATGCGTTGAAGTATGATAAGCGAAGTGGTATTACGAATGCTATACAGTGGTATTAATAAGATAAAATGCACTTCATAAGACGGACGGTTCTCCCGTCCGTTATTGATTTGAATCCTTTTATAAACAATACAAACGTTTAAAAGAATATGAAGAAACAGACACAGGCTATTCATCAGCCTTATAAGCGTAGAGATGCATATGATGCGTTGAGTATGCCCATCTATAATGCGGTTGCTTTTGAGTTTGATAATGCAAAAGTGATGGCTGATGCCTTTTGTGGACGTATTGATGCGCCTGATTATTCACGTGTGGAGAACCCAACAGTGACTAATCTCGAACAGCGTGTTAAGGCTTTGACGGGTGCTGAGAATGTTATTGCTCTCAACTCGGGTATGGCTGCTATCAGTAATACGCTTTTTTCTGTTGTTGAACAGGGTAAGAACGTTATCACGTCACGCCATCTCTTTGGTAATACCTACTCTTTGCTTACATCAACACTAAGTAGATTGGGAGTAGAGGCAAGACTTTGTGACCTTACAGATGTTGAGGCTGTAGAACGATTGATAGATGATAATACGTGTTGTCTGTTCCTTGAAATTATGACAAATCCTCAACTTGAGGTGGTTGATGTACGTGCTTTGGCTACAATAGCGCACCAACATGGCATCCCTGTCATTGCTGATACTACGCTTATTCCTTTTACACAGTTCTCTGCAAAGGACTTGGGAATTGACGTTGAGGTTGTTTCAAGTACAAAATATATTAGTGGTGGTGCAACTTCTTTGGGTGGTCTTGTTATTGATTATGGTACGTTCCCTTCTATTGGTAAGCGCCTCTTGAATGAGATGCTCTTTAACCTTGGAGCTTATATGACACCACAGGTTGCCTATATGCAGACCTTAGGCTTAGAGACTTTGGATGTACGCTATCGTGTTCAAGCAGGTAATGCCTTGGAGTTGGCACAAAGACTACGTACGCTCAAACTTATTTGTAAGGTGAATTATGTGGGCTTGGAGGATAATCCTTATCATCAGTTGGCTGTGAGTCAGTATGGTGAAACAGCGGGAGCAATGGTCACAATAGACTTAGAGAGTCAAGAGGCTTGCTTCAGAATGCTCGATAACTTGAAACTCATTCATCGTGCAACTAACCTCTTTGATAATCGTACCTTGGCTATCCACCCAGCAAGTACTATCTTTGGACTTTTCACTGCTGAGGAGCGTGCAGCAATGGATGTGCAAGACACTACCATACGTCTCAGTATTGGTTTGGAAAGTGTTGATGATTTATTTGATGATATTAAGCAAGCTTTGGAAGCATGATAAAGACTTATAATTTTGATGAAGTAATCGACCGTTCGGGAAGTGGTGACTTGAAGCATGAGGCACTTCTTCCACGTTGGGGACGTAATGACCTGCTACCTCTATGGGTGGCTGATATGGATTTTGCTACTCCTGATTTCGTTGTGGATGCCCTCAAAGAGCGTCTTTCACATCCGATTTTCGGTTATACTATCGAACCAACCGACTATCGCCTCGCTATCATCGACTGGATACGTGCGCATCATGATTGGGAAGTTAAGTCAGAGTGGCTGAGTTTTATTCCTGGTATTGTTAGGGGTATCGGCTTTGTGGTGAATGTATTTACGGAACTTGACGAAAAAGTTATTATACAACCACCTGTCTATCATCCATTCCGTTTGACGCCAGAGGCTAATCATCGTAAGGTGGTTTTCAATCCGCTTCGTCTCCGTGAGGATGGATATTATGACATGGATTTTGATAATCTTGCAGAGGTTTGCGATGATAAATGCCGTGTACTTATCCTCTCTAATCCTCATAACCCTGCAGGATTATGTTGGTCAGAAGAGACATTACGTCGCTTGGCAGACTTCTGCTACGAGCATAATATTCTTGTCATTAGCGATGAGATACATAGCGATATGGATCTCTTTGGCAATCGTCATATACCATTTGCAAGTGTGTCAGAGCGTGCTGCGGAAATTAGTATTACTTTTGCAGCACCGACAAAGACCTTTAATATGGCAGGTATTGTTAGTTCATTTGCTATCGTTCCAAACGAAGAACTGCGCAATCGCTTCTATGGTTGGTTGAAGGCTAACGAATTAGATGAGCCTACGCTCTTTGCACCAATAGCCACGATAGCTGCTTATCGAAAGGGAGAGGAGTGGCGTAAGCAGATGTTGGCGTATGTAGAAGACAATGTTCTCTTTGTCGAAGATTTCTGTCGTGAACATATTCCAAGTGTTCGTCCACTTCGTCCACAGGCAAGTTTCCTTGTTTGGTTGGATTGTCATGGATTGGGATTGAAGCATAAAGAACTGTTGAATCTCTTTATTGATAAGGCTCATCTTGCGTTGAACGATGGTAGAATGTTTGGTCCTGGTGGAGAAGGCTTTATGCGTTTGAATGTGGGTACACCGCGTTCTATACTTCGTCAGGCGTTGGAACAGTTGGCGAAAGCTGTAAATGAATAATAAAACAGAATTGTTATGGAAGCATTAGAAGCATTGTTAACACGTCGTAGCATACGTGCTTATGAAGAGCGTATGCCTGCACAGGAGTTGATTGATAAGGTGATGGAGGCTGGTCTTTACGCTGCAAGCGGAAAGAATATGCAGACTGCTATCATCGTTGAAGTGACTAATAAAGAGGTATGTAACCGCTTATCGGCGATTAATGGTGAGATAATGGGCGTAACGAGTGACCCTTTCTATGGTGCGCCCGTAGTCCTTGCAGTGTTGGCGGATAAGAGTAGTCCTAATCATGTTTATGATGGTGCGTTGATGATGGGCAATCTTATGAACGCTGCTCATGCTTTAGGTTTGGGTAGCTGTTGGATTAATCGTGCCAAGCAAACTTTTGAGCGCGAAGATGGAAAGCAGATGTTGAAAGAGTGGGGTATAGAAGGCGATTATGAAGGTATCGGCTTCTGTATTCTTGGTTACGCAGCAAAGGAAGGCAAGACCTTATCACGCAAGGAAAATCGTATTTTCTATGTGAAGTAAGGAGTTGAATCAGTGCTACCTGATAAACATAGGTTGTTCTGTCTTAAGACATTCCCTTGAAGCGTATGTCTTTCTGCATTCTGTCTTCATTCTTTGAAAAGTTATTCAAAGACCCTACCAAAAAGTTCGCGAACTTTTTTTGATTTATTCTTGATTAAAGCTAATCCTTTCCCATAAATAATTTGTGGAGAGAGGAGAAGCCTCTCAACTCCCCCGAACGAGGAAGAGCCCCATTTGCAGAATATTCGCCATAAGGCTTACATTATAAGGTTTACGCTAAAAATCTTTGCTGTATGCCGTTTGGTTTATCATCCACAATAATGCATTCAAACATGTGGGGGTATCTCGGTGTTCACTCCCCTCTCCAATAGGAGAGGGGTTGGGGGTGAGGCTGCTTCCTACTCTGGCACTGGTCCAGGATTCTTTCCACTTCCCTCGTCTTTATGAGAAGGTTTTGGACTGGACTTTTCCTCCTTCACTGTTTCATACGAGTTATTACGCAGCGCAGCTTTCAGTTCTACACCTGGCGTAAACGTTACACGTGGCTTAATCGTCTCGGTCTTAAAAGCCTTTTCCGTCGCAGTTCCCTCGCTTGATAATGTCAGGCGCATCGTGCCAAACTCGCCCAACTGCACGCTAAAGCCGTCACGAAGATAATGAGGCAGGCAATCCATAAAGTTTGCCAGCACGTTCTCAATGTCACCACGTGTCAGCGAAGAACGCCCCGCAATGTCATGCGCAATATCTCGCAGGGTCTTTTTCCCTACGTTCACAGGACTTGCATAAAACTTACCCGGTCCAGTCTTTGTACCCGGCTTTCTTCTTTCAATCAATTTGATTTTCATTGTGTTTAAGATTTTATTAGTTATTACTTACTTGTGCTGCACATTGCAGCAACACGTTTTTCATTAGTTTCTTTCTTTTACCCAGTTTGATAGGCTCAATCAAAGCGTGTTTGTTCACTATTCAAAAGAAATAAAAACCTCCGCAAAGCTTTGAAAATCCGCACGATGCAAAGGTTTAAAACGCATATTTGGTCAGAGTAAAATTTCTAACGGGTCGGAAGAAAATTTCTAACGGGTTAGAAATTTACGGGGAACGTGTTAGCGAGAAATTTCTAACGGGTTAGAAATTTTCTTGCAACCCGTTAGATTTTCTCTTATCTCTCATCCTCCCTTTATCCAGTTAGGCGCCCTCCCCTTTCGGGGAGGGTCGGGGTGGGGCTTTTAGGACTACTCAAACCCGCCGACCCTCATCCCGTAGTCGCGGGTGAAGCCGTTCACGCTGACGTTGCCACTGCCGAAGCCCAGGAAGTATGCGAGGGTGCGGCTCCCTGGGAAAGCACTTGACGACCAATAGTTGCCGCCGTCACGAATGTAGTACAGCTCACCAGAGTAGTAGTAACCCAAGGCAGGAAGGTAGAAGTAATTACCTGCATCGGCGGCGGAAGGGATGCCAGAGTTGTTGATACTATTGCTGCCGTTGATGTAGTACTTCCATGTTGTACGCAAGTCGGTTGAACCGTCGGCAGATTTCTCGGTGTCGTAATGATGCTCTGTCAGTAGAACAGACTTCTTCTTAAACCACATACCACCTTTATATAAATGACCCATAGTTGTCCATAATTCATCTGTATCCCAACGTGGATCGCCGTACATGCAATACCAAGACAGCTCGTTAGCGTTTGGAAGGTCTTTGCATGATGCGTGAGTGGCATCGAAGCGACCTGAACCGCCGCCCTCGTGGTAGTAACGAGAGTCAGTGTTGCTCTTGGGGTAGTTTGGATTAGCTGGCTGTGTCGTAAGTGTTGGCTGCCATGGAGCTGCGCTATTCCATTCATGACCTGCCCAATAATTCTGCTGAGCATCCCACATGTAATACTTTGTTCCGTCGTAATCACGTACATTAAGGTTTGCAGTGATATTATAATATTTGTTTTGGTCGTAGGTAGCTGATGATAATATCTTGGTTATAGTTCCCTCTACGTTTGTTGCAATGTCCTTCACCCAATAACGTATCTTGAGTGTATGGGTGCCTGGCTTTATAACTACGTAAGAACCATTGGTAGCGGCGCTTGTGGAGTTGTTAGTTAAAGGGAAACCGTTAGGGTATGCTCCGCTACCACCTGTTGAAACAATAATTTGCTTACCTGTACCTGTGCCTGTGAGTTTGCCTGTTGTTGGGTCAAGGGTGTAAGTATCGGTAATATCATTGTCTGAATTTACCTCTACTTTGGTTAGGTAACAATTATGCAAAATAGTGTTGCTCGTGCGTGGCAAGAGGAGGAGATATGCAGCCTTATGGTCAAGGGTAAAAGCGAACTGCTGTTTTCCTGATACTTTAGTTGCTGTTGCCATACCGCAATCGCCTGCTGCACCGAAGTGAGATGTAGTGTTTGGCTCTGCTTGACTTTGAGAAGCAGTGATAACAGCTTGGTCATTGCTACCGCCTTGACCTGGATAGTAAACCTCGTATGACGTGTGGGCTGTGTAAATGCCAGGCACTTTGAACTTAAAGTTATCTGTCTTACCTGTTGGTGAGTTACTACTTGCGTGCCATGCACCGTTATCGTCCTTTACATAAATCTTGTCGCCTGCTTCCCAAAAGAACTTGCCGTCGCTCTGCATTGAGGTGCGCGTTGAGGGGTCACCCGCTGTGAAGGTCGTCAGGTTCTTGTCGTTATCTGTGTTGTTTGGGTTCTGCACTACGTCTTCATTAGCACAGGATGCAAACGCGAATGTGAGCCCGCAGAAAGCTGCGAATGAAAGCAAGCGGGTCTTGAATAATTTCTTTTTCATTGTCTGTTTCTTCTTTTTGTGTGATTTTGTTTTCTTTACTTGGTTAATAACTCTCTCTGTTAGTCTTCCCATGAAGAATGCTCTGTCTCTTCTTCACTTTCTGTCATCCAGTTTGGAGCCTGCTTGGCATCACCAAAACTTCCGCCTGGCTGGGCTGGATTGTGCTGACCGGGGTAAGACGTGTCCATCAAATAAGTGGTTTCGCTTACTTGGATTATCATGCAACGTGGTGCAGAATAATCCTTCTTTTCTTGTTTCTTTCTCATTGCTTTTTTGATTTGATTAAAAATAGTTGCTATCTACTCTCTATGTGGCTTCGTTGCTCACCTTTTATTATATACATCCTGATAACCTTATTATCTATTCCTCCTAACCGCTTGCCTTCCCCCTCTACAGGCAGACAGCGTATCACTGCTGCCTACCCGAGAAATCAACGAGAGAAAACAAACTATTATCAGAGAATTACAATTATTTGTTACGGTAATTTCAGTGCTTAAAACGTTCTTATTTTGCTTTCTTGACAGCTCGCAAACGGGCACAAAAAAGCGAACAAAGGAAACTCCGTGAAGTCCTTTGTTTACAAGGGTTACGGCACGCTTCGCGCGCGCGTAGGATGGAAGAAAAAAAGTATGATTAAACGCTAGGTGCGCCTGTGTGTGTGTGTGTGTGTTAGCAAAATATCTGAGACTACCAAATATAAAGCTCTAAAAAAGGCAAAGAAATCAAAGTTTCTTTGCTGTGCTGGATTGGTCTGATATGTCATTGCTAATTGTTTCACGGGTGCAAAGGTAAGACATCTTTTTAGAATTGGCAAGAAAATCTTAAAAAAACATATAAATTAGACAGAATAACCGAGAAAAAGAAAAGGTAACAGAAAGATAAAAAGGAGGCAGAAAGAAGGAAAGAGTAACAAATGAACTCTTTCTCTTTACTTTTAACTGAAATCTATTATTAGAGGCTGAACAGATTTTATTTGGTTTGGTCAGAATGCATAATATGATAAGATTAATAAGATTATTGTGGGATAATAATCGATTTGAACTAAAATTTTATAGCATAGCAATAATAGAGTGCTAAAAGTAAAAGTAGCCTCAATACATAAGAATGCTTGATGGCATTTCAAATGTATTGAGGCTATTTTCTATCTTTCAGAAGATGAAAGACTTTAATCCTCTATGGGATAAAAAGGGCTAATGATTATTCTCCCTCCTCTTCCTTCTTCTTACGAGTTGCTCTACGCTTCTTAGGCTTCTCCTCTGTCTTGTCAACCTTTACACCAGCCAACTCTGGGTCGATAAGAATACGACCACAGTACTCACAAACGATAATCTTCTTGTGAATCTTCACATCCAACTGGCGCTGAGGTGGAATCTTGTTGAAGCAACCACCACAAGCATCACGCTGTACGTAAACAATACCCAAACCATTGCGAGCACCACGACGAATACGCTTGAAGCTACGGAGCAATCCTGGCTCAATCTTAGTCTCAAGCTCTGCAGCCTTCTCTTTGAGCAAACCTTCCTCCTCACGTGTCTCCTGCATAATCTCGTCGAGCTCGTTACGCTTCTCTTCTAAGGCGTGCTGACGATCCTCGAGCAATGCACGGTTGGCTTCCAAGTCCTTACGCTTCTCTTCAACCTTAATCTGAGCCTCTTTAATCTTCTTGTTGCAAAGCTCAATCTCAAGTGTCTGGAACTCGATTTCCTTTGTCAATGTGTCGTACTCACGGTTGTTTGCAACAGAGTCCAACTGCTTGTTGTAACGCTCCAAACTTGCCTGAGCATCAACGATGTTACCCTTCTTCTGGGTAATAGCATTCTGATAATCCTTAATGTCCTGCTCTATCTTCTCAATACGAGTGTGCAGACCTTCCAACTCGTCTTCCAAGTCGCGTACCTCAAGTGGTAACTCACCACGCAATGCACGTTTCTCGTCGATTCCTGACAGGGTTGTCTGTAACAGGAAAAGGGCCTTCAATTTCTCCTCTACTGGTAACTCTTTTGGATCTTTCTTTGCCATAGTTCTTATGTTTGTTTAATTCAAAATTCAGAATTCAAAATTCATAATTATGATTACTGTTGTTTTAGGAGTTTAGGAGTGAGAGGAGTTAAGACAACACCACAGACTCCATTCGTCCAACTTCTTAACAATTAACTTGTTTACTTGTCCAACTTGTCAACTCGTCCACTAAAAATACCCTATAGGATTCGTATTAATCTCAGACAAGTAGCACTTTACGCTTGGGCATTCTCGTTCGATAACGTCACGTAACACCTCAGTGGTGAACTGCTCACTCTGATAATGTCCGATGACACAAATCTGTATCTCTTGCTCATAACCAAAGAACTCATGATAACTCATCTCACCTGTCATAAAGGCATCTGCGCCTGCTGCAATAGCATCCTGCAAGAGGAATGCTCCCGAGCCTCCACAGAGAGCAATGGTACGAATCTCACGACGTAGTAACTCATTGGTTTGAACACACTCTGCATCAAACTTCTTCTTCAATAACAGTATCAAATCGTCTGCTGCTAAAGGCTCCTCAAACTCGCCGATGACACCATCGCCGCCTGTTACGGATTTGCCGGTCTGTGGATTCACCACTTGCTTGTTTCGGCCAAAGAAACGTAGGTTCTTAAGTCCTAACTTCTCTGCTATCTTGTAGTTGACACCGCCCACAGCTGAGTCTAAGTTTGTGTGCATAGCAGCGATGACGATATCGTTCTTAATAGCCTTTATCACTGTGCGCTGCACATAGTTGGCGTCTGTCACTTGTGCTAATTTACGGAAGATGAGTGGATGGTGCGCAACAATCAAGTTACACCCCCGAAGGATAGCTTCGTCTACCACTTTCTCTGTCACGTCAAGACACAATAAAGCCCCTGATACTTCCGCCTCTGTCAATCCAACTTGTAGGCCAGCATTATCATAGCTTTCCTGCAAGGGCAAAGGCGCGAATCGTTCAAGGGCATCAATTACTTCCTTTATTTTCACGCTACGCATAAGTTTTAGGCTGCAAAGATAAGAAAATTATTCGATTTTCACAACCTTTGCAGCCTAATTTATTTTCTTTCTATTTCAAAGTAGATTTACTCTTGGATGATCAGATAGCGCGACACATTCCAAAACTTCTCTGGGTCTGTAATGGTGAGTGTTGTCGTTCTGTCTTCATTCTGCGTGAGTGTATAACTACCTTTTGGGTTCTGGGATAAGAGCTTTGGACTCGATGAGTTAATTGTCAGTGTCTTCAGTTCTTTGCTGTTAGCCTCTGTAAACAGATCTTTTGTTACATTGTTATTATCCACTTTCTTAGAGAAAAGTGATGTCTTCAAAAGACCTTTCTCCTTCAGAGTTTCTTTGTTAGCAATGATATAGTAGACTTTGTCTGACTCCTTATCTTCTTTAATTCTTTGCTTCTCTTTAGTTTTCAGTTGAGCATATTCGCGCTCCAAAGCTGCCATGTTGAACCTGTAACGCATTGCATCAACGCTGTTAGCTTGGTTCATAACGATGTATTTAAGCTGGTCTACAGTGACATCCTTGCGACTTGCAACCTGCTCTAATTGGGTTACACGATCCCCTTTCTCCTTCAGCTGTGATGAAAGGAACTCTATTACCTTGTAAAGGTTTTCTACAGTGGGATTAGACTCTGCTGGTGCATCCACTTTTTTTACCTTCTCGTTCAGCAGTTTATCAATCTGGTTTTGCTTCTCTCTAAGCAGTGAACCAAGTCCCCTAATCTGCTGAATAATCTTCGATTTCTTGTCCGTATGCTCAGTAGTCTTGCAGAGCATTGCCTCTTGAGAAGAGATGGCGTCAAGGTTAGCTGAAATCTCATCTATTGATGCTGTCAGCTGACTTATAGCCTCTGCCTCTCTTGACGGAGGAGTTACATTGATACGTTCTCTGACAGGAGTCGGACGCTTCACATCCTCACAAGATGTGAAAGCTACAACACCTACAAATGCTATCAGAGCTGTTAATTTATTACGTTTCATCTGTATAATCATCGAATGACAGTGCAAAGATACTCTAATTATGCGAAGAAACGTCATATTAAATATTAAAAATACTAATAAAAGGAGAAACTTATGCTGCTCCTTCTTTTGTTATGCTATTTCTTTGATAAACAGTTGAATTTTATCTTATAATAACCTTATGTGTTTTGCCATTCGTTTCCTTGATTATATTCACACCATGTTGTATATTTTCAAGACGTTTACCAGATAGGTCATAAATCGTTTTTGTGCCTTCCTTCTGCTGCTTATAAACGCTAATACCTGTTGGGTTGTCTTCTTCCCAAATAAACGTTGTTGTCACTCCTTCCTCTCCTGACTGTATGTCCTTTTCTACGACACCACTTGCATTCTGGTTATACGTAATTGTGAAATTATCATCACTTGTCCAGCCAAAATAGTCTTTATCTATCTCCGTATAGCGCACAGCAGTCACTGGATGCTGGAATACTTTACCAAAGTATCCTGCTAAAAGTTGTCCGTATGGTGAGATACCTTCATAATTGGCAATTGAGGTAATTGGATTAACAATTAGAGATAGATATTTGTTGGTGATGCTTTTGTTGTATTCATAAGCTACCTGTCCTACTTTTTTATTATCTCGGAAATGCTCTACAAGTGTTATATCTCCGTCGATCCATGTCAATTTATACTCTGTGCCTGTACGTTCATTGTTTGTTATTACAATCTTTGTCAGTTCCCCAGCTGTATTATATGTGTAGTTATAGTCTGCCCAATATTCAGGCTCTCCTTCATACGGAATTAAGTTTATTTTTTCTGAAACAACTCTATTATTCTGGAGAACAGTTGTTCGGATATCTTTATTTTTGATATTTTCATTCTCATAGAATGTTTGAACGACCTTGTCATTACTATACGTATACTTGCTACTACGTTTTAAGTGGTCATCAGCAATATATTCAACAGACTCTATAAGTCTTCCTTTTTCATCATACTTTAATTCAAAGTAAGAATTGTCATCGGTCATCTTCAACAATTTCTTATCGTTCTGTGCACTTATGGTCTGACCAAACACAATGATGGTAATAAGTAATAAGTAGATTCTCTTCATATACAATATATTTAAAATTTATAAATAGTCATTCTTTTATCAACTGCAAAATTAATGAAAAAACGTTAAATAAGAATCTATTACCTATTAAATTAAAACCAATAGAGATTTAATGTTTCTTGTAGTATCCAATGATCCTAACTTATCTGATAGTTATGCTCCTTGAAGTAGGGGGCAAAACAAGTATTGCAAAGCTTCTTTTGCTTTCCTAATTCTGTTGAAGAATTACCGAATTTACCTATGTCTGCGATTTTTTATCGTGAGAGGAAATATTTTTCTTCATGAAAAGAAATATTTTCTTTCATGAACATAAATATTTCTTTTCATGAAAATAATTTGGTGTTGTTTGTCTTTTGATTTATCACAATTGCTTTATAGGCTTCGTGTCTATATACAATTCAGGCTTATTAGTCCAATAACTTAATCGAGTAATGAGGGCTAATAAGCTTGAAGGGGTTTATCCTAATGCAAGGATACGTTCTAAGTCTTTTTCTTCACCTACTACCCATAGGACGTCACCTGTCTGCAGACAGCGGGAAGGAGTGATGAGTGTGAGGTTCTTCTGGCCTTCATCAACACCCACAACCATGCAGTTGTATTCATCACGAATACCGCTGTCTTTAAGCGTCTTACCAATGAAAGGACTTGTTTTAGAGATAGTGAAACTGCGGAGTTTCATTTCATGTTTCTCTATGTCCGTAATCGTTGGCTGTAGTTCAGCTTTCATTGCTTTTGAAAGTTTTGTAAGCTGTTCGTCATCACCAATGGCTTGCAGTTTGTCGCCAGGGAAGAGAATCGTACCACCATTCGGAATATTGATACGTTGAGAACCACGAAGAATACTACTGATATGTACACCAAAGCGGTTACGTAGCTTTAGGCTATACAATGTCTTACCTGCCCATAGAGAATCATCAGGCAGTTCAAGATTGGCGATATGAATATCTCGGTCTATCAGATGGTCGGCAAAGAGTGGTTTCTTCTTTCCTTGTATCTGTGCCTCTATATCACGACTTCGGAGGTTCTGGATAAAGAGACGTTCCAAAGTAATACTTCGTTTCTTGAGCCAACGAGATAGTAGTATCAATATCAATAAGCCCACCGCAACAGCAATCATCAATGCATTCTTAAAACGTGTGAGATAGTTACATACGTAGAAGATGAAACTAAGTGCAATGAGTACACGTGCAAGAATGGTTGCAGTGAGAGGTAGACGATTGATACGGCGGTCTGTCCAAAGTGCTTTAAACGCTTCTGAATGATTCTGTTTCATTACAATAGAACGTAGGAATGGTGCGATGAAGAGGATTGTAAGGAATCCACACACAGCATTTCCAATCCAGTGACTGCCTGTCCATTTTATGGATAAGTTTCTACAGATAGGTAGGGCAGCAGAGAACATGATAGCGATGACAGCTGCAGAGAGAATACCATAAATAAGGGTGTTGAATATCATCTTCTTCATTAGAACCTTCCATAGATTATTAGTCGACGCACTCTCTCCTGCACTATTTGTTTGGATATGGGTAAGACGACGTACCCATTTTTTTGGAAGATGCTTAACGAGGACGTTATAGCATGGTTCTGCCGCACGAATCATATACGGAGTGAGGAAGGTTGTGATAACTGATACGGCTACGACAACCGGATAAAGGAATTCGCTGATAACACCTAAGGACTTTCCTAATGTTGCAATAATAAAGGCAAACTCGCCAACTTGTGCCATTGAGAATCCACAGCGCATAGCATTCTTGAGGGTCTGTCCACCGAGAAGATAGCCTAAGGTTCCAAACAGCGCCTGTCCGACGAGGATTGTTATGACAAGTAAGAGAATTGGTATAGCATATTCTACAATAATTTGAGGCTTTACCAACATACCAACAGAGACGAAGAAAATCGCTCCAAAGAGATTCTTTACAGGATCTACAAGTCGGATGATTTTATCAGCCTCAACCGTCTCTGCTAAGATACTTCCCATGACGAAAGCACCAAAGGCTGCACTGAAACCTACCTGTGTTGATATAACAGCCATAAGACAACAGAAGCCTAATGACACAATAAGCAAGGTCTCGCTGTTAAGGATTTTGCGGACAGAACGAAGGAAGAGTGGAATGGCAAAAAGTCCAACAACAAACCATAAAACGAGGAAGAAACCAATCTTCATGATGCTTCCAAGAAGTTGTACGCCGTCAGGGCTGTTACCACTGGCAACAGTACTGAGCATCACCATCATCACAATGGCAAGGATATCCTCTAAGATAAGCACACTCATCACGGTAGAGGCGAAGCCTTGCTGTGTGAGTCCCATATCTGAGAAGGCTTTGTATATAATGGTTGTGGAACTCATTGCGACCATACCTCCGAGGAAGATACAGTCCATCTCTTTCCATCCGAAGCTGTGTCCTACAATGACACCTAAGACCATCATACTGAAGATGATAGTACAGGCTGCGATGATGGGGGAGGCTCCCATCTTGAGAATCTTCTTAATAGAGAAGTCTAATCCCAATGAGAACAATAAGAAGATGACACCAATGTCTGCCCATGTTTGTATATCGTCTTTGTCGACAACGCTCATGGTATAAGACATGTGGGGTGATACAAGAAAACCTGCTACAATGTATCCTAATACCAATGGTTGCTTGAGTTTCTTGAATAGAAGTGTTACAAATCCTGCTACAACGAGAATAAGGGCAAGGTCTTGGACCAATTCGGGTAGTTCTGACATAAATCTTTTATGGAGTTAGAGGAGTTAGTGGGGTAGTTGGATGTTAAACCAATACCTTATTATGAGTAATCTTGTATGTGTTGTTTGTGGGAGAGGTTAGCTATAATTGAAAATCTCATAGTTAAAAGAAAAGGAGTTAAACCAACATAAATATATAGTTCATAAAAGTGTTGGTTTAACTCCGGTACGATATCTTTAACTAATTGATTTTCTGTAGTTAATCATTAAACTCAGCCGTTAGGCGGCAGATGTTAATGATAACCTGCATCGCTTTCTCCATTACCTGAACTGAAACAAATTCGTATGGTCCATGGAAGTTTACGCCACCTGCAAAGATGTTTGGACAGGGAAGACCCTTGAATGAAAGCTGTGCACCGTCCGTACCGCCACGGATAGGCTGTACCTTTGGAGCTACATTTGCCTGCTGCATAGCCTGCAGAACTAACTCAATAACATGCATGTTAGGATCAATCTTCTCCTTCATGTTATAGTACTGGTCGTTCATCTTCAGTTCAACAGTTCCTTCACCATACTTCTCATTCATCTTCTTCACGCAGTTCTCCATGAAGCGCTTGCGGTCTTCGAAATGCTCACGGTCGTGGTCACGGATGATATAGCTGAGTTTAGCTTCTTCACAGCGACTCTCAATACCTATGAGGTGATAGAAACCTTGATAACCTTCAGTCTCTTCTGGAATCTCTGTCTCTGGAATCATGTTATTGAACTCACATGCTAAACGACTGGCGTTTACCATCTTCCCCTTAGCATAACCTGTATGAACGCTTACGCCATGGATAAATACCTTAGCACCAGCAGCATTGAAGTTCTCATATTCAAGCTCACCGAGGTCGCCACCATCAATGGTATAGCCCCATTCGCAACCAAACTTCTCTACATCAAAGTGATGTGCACCCATACCAATCTCT